>NZ_DBHHPX010000086.1:0-1515 GCF_057241865.1 Tractidigestivibacter sp. | reverse complement strand
ATCAGAATGTCCCCAGGACCCTGTGATTCTGGGGACATTTTTCTTGACACGGACACAGAAGAGCCCAGACGACGCGCCAGGGCATCAGTGGGCATTGCGCTGGGACAAGAGGCCGCATCGTTTCAGGTGCGCTCCCTCGTGCGCCAGATGGACTTCCCGGACGAGGAGTGCGCCAAGGTCTCAAAGCTTGTGAGGGGTCTCCTCGAGAAGGGTCGAGCCCCTCATTTTGACCATCCCCGGCACCTCCTACGCGACCGGTGCCCAGATCGTCTCAGAGACCGGCGACATCCCCAGGTTCAAGAACGCCTTCGCCCTCGTGAGCTACGCAGGGCTGAACTCACAGGTGAGCCAGTCGGGCAAGTTCGACAGTGGGGGCGCCCTATCACCAAGCATGGCTCGCCCTACCTCAGGAGGGCAATCTGGCTTGCGGCCAGCAGAGCCTACCAGTACGACTTGAAGCTCAAGGTCTCCTGCGACAAGAAACGCCGCGAGGGAAAGCCTCACAGGGTGGCTGTGACGGCAGTAGCAAGGAAACTGTGCAATATCGTCTTCGCTGTCATGCGCGACCAGGCTCCCTACGACCCCGATCGCTAGGAACGGTCTCTGGAAGCATTCGATATTCAGCTCTCAAGGTGCAGTAAACGCCTGCTTGTCTAAGATTGGAAATTTAGTATTCAGGTCTTGACTTCATATAGCTGGTCTCCTTCGGTTCCGGCCCGCCCCCGTGACGAGCCTGCGAAGGTCCGAGGAAAGTCCCGGGAGGGACGCGGCAGGGGAGGCCAACCGGATGCAGGGCATGGCAGGCGATAGCGGCTCCGGAGTCCTGGCAGCGCAGGGGACCCGGGGGATGGACGCTGGCGCCTCGACGTTGCATGCGATGTCGCATGGAGGGCGGCGCTCACCACCCTTGCCCACCGCGCCGGCCGGCTATGGGCTACGGAAGGGCCCTCCGCCGCCCGTCGCGGTGGAAAGCGCGGGGAGCGCGTTTCTCGCAGCAGCCCTAGCCGATATGACGGGCAGACGGCCCGACGAGCGTCTCAAGTTGGCTGCGAGGTACTGTAGAATGTGCGTACCGAGCTATTTGGAGACGTGCATGCAACAGCCAATAAACGAGAACAACCCCGTGCTTTTCTCCACCGAGAGGGAGAACCAATACTTCGACCGCAAGAGCGCCCGCCTGAACCCGAAGGAAACGGCCCGGCACATTTGCGCCTTCGCCAACGCCTCGGGCGGCAAGCTCGTCATCGGCATCGAGGACAATGGGGAAATCACGGGCTTCAGGAGGGATGGCGCCCGCAACATCGAGGAGTTCGAGCAGGGGCGCTCATGGGGTGCGAGCCAGTGCCCGAGGTCCATCCCATGCGCGTCCCGGTCGTCAACTCGCACGGCGAGGACGATTGCATCCTCGTGCTTGAGATAGGTCCCTCATCGGGCCATGTCATCTCCAGGCGCAGCGACAGGGCGGTCTTCCTGCGCCAGAAGGACAGCAGCGTCGAGCTCGAGCGCGATCCGGTG
>NZ_DBHHPX010000085.1:0-1804 GCF_057241865.1 Tractidigestivibacter sp. | reverse complement strand
GCACCGATAAGGGTTCCTATCCCCGGTGCGAGACAAGTTCCAGCAATTCCAAGTCCAATTGCAAGACCGACCCCCGCCCCATCGACCCCAACCCTCTCGAGGCCTTCTGTTGTGGCCTCTATCCTACGCGAGCGCTCATCGAGCCAGAAGTCATCTCCATACTCGTCTGTAATGGTGAGACAAGTGTCGCCCGCGACAAAGACGGCCGCTATCGTGTAGCCTGCCTTTTTAAATCCCTCCCCAAGCTCCTTTGAGCAGAACTCAGGTGCCTTATCTGCAAGGTATTCCAGTACGCCCTGCTCCCCTCCGACATATGCGCCTGCTGCAGTGAAGGCATTGGACGTGTCACTGCCCTCGTCGTTCTCATCGTATCCCGCAGCTGCCAACAGGACGTCCCAGCTCACGCCCGTACCATCCAGGATCTCCCCCAGCTCATCGCTGCACTGTGGCGTAAGGTAGCCGCTCTCGTCCCTCGAGCCGGTCACGAGCCCAGACTGCGCGAGCGCAGCAAGGGCGGCCTTCCGCGCGTCCGGATCCATCGCCATGATCTCCTCGAGTGTATCCTCGAGTATCCTCTTTGCGCCCTGGTACCGCTGGGAGTCCTCAGGGAAGGAGCGCATGATGCACATGTTGCGCTTTACCGCTTGGGTGTTGACGGTGCCGTCCGCGTTCATGGGTTTGCTCGGCTGGGTGTTCTCGGCGACATGATTAAGCTCGTCCGTCCACCCATCATCCCAGTCGTGCCAGGAGCTTGTGGTGGGGTCAAAGGTGCTTCCCGTCAGCGCGGAGACCCCGTGGGCGATGGCGTCCCTGTAGCCAGAGAGCTCGCCCCCCTCGTAGACGTGGTTGGTCTCCTCGCAGTACGAGTAGATCTTCGAGAGCATGGCACCGGCCTTGTCGAGCTTCTCCAGGTTTGTGCCCATGCGCTCGCTGGCATCCTGGAGCTTGGTGGACTGATCGGTGGATGTGTGACTTGGGTCGTATGCGTCGTTGAAGTCCTTCTCTGCGGTGTCATAGAGCGCCTGGGCCTCTCTCTGCATCTGCAGCCACTCCTCCTCGTTGGCCGCCTCGAGGCTGCCGAACCGAGAGTTGAGCGCGTTGAATACCGTGTCGTCCCCCGTGCTGATGAGCCCGTAGGCGTAGATGATTGCAGAAAACAGCTTGTCGTAGGCGCCGACGCGTGCCTTGGCCGCTTCCCACCCTGCGCCTTGGAGCGATTCGTTCTTGGCAAAGGAGCGAGCGGCTTCCTGCAGGCGCTCGCACTCTTCGCTGAGGGACTTCATGCTGCTCGTCTTTTCGGTTATCTGCTTCTGTACGGCTGCCGGTCGTATCTGGATCATCTGCGTCTCCCCTGCATTCCCAACTGTGCGCTTGGCTAGTACGAGCTTGCCTGGCTCTCGTCCTACGAGTCGAAGGTGGCGGCAGCCGAGCAGATCGCTTCGGCATCCGCGTTGGCCGCCTCGACGAGCGAGCGCATGGCACCTATGAGGTTCCAGGCCGTGGCATACACACCACTCTCGGCAAGGGTGTTGTCATCATCGACCCCTGCGAGGTCACCGACCTCGAACTGTGACTCGAGCGCGCTTGCGTATGACTCGGCAATGTCTGAGTTGGACGTGGTCGTGCACATGGGGCACCTCATGCATTCTCTGACGGGCACACACGAAGAAGCGGTACGGAAGCCTTCCCAGCAGTGCTGCTCCCATCGCGTGATGCGGTAGGTGGGCCTGCTCCCTATCTTACAACTTAGATACACAGATGCTTATGTCTTTTTGCGAACGGACGCACCTGGTCCGTGTGGGTG
>NZ_DBHHPX010000084.1:0-2370 GCF_057241865.1 Tractidigestivibacter sp. | reverse complement strand
TCGATGGCCACTGCTTTACAGAGTGAGGTCCCGATCACTCTACATATCGTCTAGGCTGCGACCGAATGCATAATATCCGACTCAAAGGGTATCATTTGCCACACAAGAGACTACGTACTTTGGAGGCACGCATGTCATTAGGCGCTTCGAATGCCGCACTTCTCGTCATAGACGTCCTCGTCACCGATGACGCAGATACCGTCTATGCAACAAGCCCCGAGGAGGAGGCCCTTGTCGCCAATGCCACTGCTCTGACACAGGCGGCCAGAAGGGCCAACATGCCCGTCATATTCCTCTGCGACCAGCACATCCCCGGTATTGACCGGGAGCTAGCGCTTTGGGGCGAGCATGGCATAAAGGGCAAGGCGCATCCGCATCCCGCGCTCGAGGCGGGGAGCGGACCACTTGATTTTGTCATACCAAAGCGCCGCTATTCGGGCTTTTTCCAAACGGACCTCGACCTGACCCTGCGCGAGCTTGGCGTTCGCACCGTCATCGCGGTGGGGGAGGACACCGGCATCTGCGTCCTGCACACACTCGCAGATGCCTGGAACCTGGGCTACGACTCCATCGTCGTGTCTGATGCCACGCGCACGTTCCTGGTGGGCACGCAGGAGGGCGCACTCGAGCACATGACGCGCTGTTTTGGCACGAGAGTTGAAACAACAAGCCAAGCCGTGACTAGCATGTCCACAATGGCAAATGAACACAGGTAGGTGAGATATGGACGAAAGAAGCTTCCCCAGGGGGAACAAGAGCGTATCGGACTCGCTCGCCGAGAGCATGAGGATCGTGCGCTACGAGGACATCAATGGCAATAACCGCCTTTTCGGCGGCAGGCTTATGGAGTGGATTGACGAGGCCGCAGGCGTCGCGGCACGCAAGCATTGCGGTCGCGACATCACCACGGCCTGCGTGGACCAGCTCACGTTCAAGAACCCGGTCCTCCTCAATGATGTAGTGGCAATTGTCGCCAGGGTAACCCACGTGGGACGCACCTCGATGGAGGTGCGCGTCGACTCTTACGTTGAAGACGTGGTAACAGGGGAGAGGCGCCTCATCAACGAGGCCTACCTCACCGAAGTGTGCGTCGATAGCATGGGCAATCCCACGCCCATAGAGTACGGTCTCGCCTTCGAGACCGATGAGGAGCGTCGCGAGAACGAGGATGCCCTCAAGCGGATAGTCAATCGTAAGACGAGGGCCGCGGAGGGGTTCTAGCCCCTGCGGTACACTTGGTTGCGAGCCAATCGAGTTCCCCTGGGAGGCGGTTCACATGCGCGGTCGCCACCGGCGACTGTCAATGCAAGAGGTCCGACTCAGCACTGCCATATGTGTGATGGCGGCGATTGCGGTTGTTGTATGCGTCATAGCGCTCAAGTTGGCGGACCAGTCCGCGAAGCACAAGGAAATCACTGGTACACAGCGTGCCATTGCCATGGACGACGAAGTGGTGCCGGTCACGCAGGCCCCACAATCAACGCCGAGAGACGAGTGGTACCAAGGCTCCATGCCCTACCTCTACCAGATAGACCCACAGTACAAGGACGTCCCCTACAGTGGCGACACCCTCGAGACGCAGGGGTGCGGGCCAACGGCGCTCTCCATGGTCTACATAGACCTCACGGGCGATACGTCGCTTGGCCCCGCCGAGATGGCGGCCTTCAGCACCGAGAATGGCTACTCGACCAACAAGAACGGCAGCTCGTGGCTACTCATGTCAGCGGGTGCCGAGAAGCTCGGCCTCACAAGCGAGTCGGTGGTCACCACGCCTGCGGCGCTCTCCGCCGCGCTCCAGGCCGGTCACCCCGTTATCTGCATGATGGGTCCTGGCGCATTCACCGAGGTCGGGCACTATATAGCCATCGAGGGGCTGGACGAGAACGGCAAGGCCATCGTCCACGACTCCAACAGCCGAGCTCGGAGCCTCTGGCGCTGGGACCTCTCGACCATCTGCGCCGAGGCCGAGGCGGTTTGGAGCTTCTCGGCAGCATAGGTCCATGTTGCCGCGTGCTCCCACGCCCCCCACGCATGCCCTGCCAAGTCGAACGTGCTACCGCGTGGGAGAAACCTTCCCTGTTGACGTCTGAATTTGGTCAGACACCTGTTAGGATATGGGAAATGTGCTAGAAACAGCGTGCCGGGGCGTACACGTGAAACGGGACGTTCCCTGTGCCTTCGCGGTAAGGGGCCGCAAGGGTGCAGTCCTTGCGTGCGACATGCAATTGGAGAGGAAGCGCATGGAAGAAGTCAAGGTGATCGAGCTCAAGGAGAGCGTCTTTGCCGACAATGACGCCGAGGCGGACCGCGTGCGAGAGGACCTCAGGTCTCGCGGGCAGTTCCTCCTCAACGTGATGAGCTCGCCCGGAT
>NZ_DBHHPX010000083.1:0-2378 GCF_057241865.1 Tractidigestivibacter sp. | reverse complement strand
GAGGACCTCAGGTCTCGCGGGCAGTTCCTCCTCAACGTGATGAGCTCGCCCGGATCTGGCAAGACCGCCACGCTCACGCGCCTCATCAACCTGCTTAAGGATGACTATCGTATAGGTGTCATGGAGGCCGACATCGACGGTGCCGTGGACACCGACCGCATCATCTCGCAGACGGGCGCCCGCGCCATCCAGCTTCACACGGGAGGCATGTGCCATCTCGACGCCGGCATGACGCGCACGGGCATCGATTCACTTGACACTACAGGACTTGACCTTGTCTTTCTTGAAAACGTCGGCAACCTTGTATGTCCCGCCGAGTTCGATACCGGGGCCTCCAAGAATGCCGTGATCCTCTCCGTTCCCGAGGGAGACGACAAGCCGCTCAAGTACCCCCTCATGTTCGAGAGGGCCGACGTCGTCCTCCTCAACAAGATCGACGTGCTGCCCTACTTCGACTTTGACCTCGATACGTTCGAGGCCTATCTCCGCCAGCGCAACCCCAACTGCCAGCTCATCAAGATTTCAGCCAAGACAGGCGAGGGCATGGACCAGCTTGCCAATTGGGTTCGTCACGAAGTCGACCTCTGGAGGGCGTAGAGGATGCCGGAACAGTTTGAGAGGCCCCGCTCCATCTACCAGAGCGAGGCGAAGCGCAATGCAGCCGTGGCCAAGCTCGGCCGCAAGATCACCGACGTCGTCAAGCACAAGATCGGTGGCGTGAAAACCGATGACCCAGAGTACTGGGGCCTCAAAGAGGTTCTTACCGACGAGATGGTCGACCTCGCCAACCGCATGAAGCTCCGCCAGTTCTACGACTTTGACGGCATGATGGCCCTCGCCCCCCAGATCGAGCCCGCACACCTGCAGGAGCTTCTCAACCAGATGAGCGTCGTTGGCATCATCGAGTACGACTACGGTGACCACTACACGGACGATGGCCCCATCGCAGACGCACCGCGTACCAAGCGCTGGCGCCTTTCGTTCTTTGTACCGGGCTCGGCCGAGCTCTTCAACTCGAGCAAGGACCGCGTCGACAAGAACCCTGCAGTGGCAAGCTTCTTCGAGCGCATGACCTTCATTCCGCTTGCGGGCATCACCCAGATGGTCCCGCCCGGCGGCGACGGCATTGGCATGCACGTCATCCCCGTCGAGGAGGCCGTCAACTTCCAGAACGAGGCCGTCAAGGTTGAGCGCATCTCCCATTGGCTCAAAAAGTACGAGGGACACATCGCGGCTGGCATTTGCTCCTGCCGCTACTCGCGCACCAAGCTGGGCGAGGGCTGCGCCGATGACCCTGACGACTGGTGCATTCAGGTGGGCGACATGGCCGACTACACCGTCGAGACGGGCCGCGCCCACTACATCACGACCGATGAGGCGCTCGAGATCCTCAAGCGCGCCGAGGACAACGGCTTTGTCCACCAGATCACCAACATCGACGGGGAGGACAAGATCTTCGACATCTGCAACTGCGACGTGAAGATCTGCAACGCCCTGCGCACGAGCATGCTCTTCAACACGCCCAACCTCTCGCGCAGCTCCTACACCGCCAGAGTGACGCCTGAGAACTGCGTTGCCTGTGGCCTGTGCGTGGAGTCCTGCCCCGCAGGCGCCGTGAAGCTTGGCCAGAGGCTCTGCCGTGCCAACGGCGAGCAGCCCAAGTATCCGCGCGCAATACTTCCCGACGCCATCCGCTGGGGCAAGTACGCCTGGGACGAGAACTACCGCGACACCGCCCGCATGCACAACACCTGGCCCACAGGCTCCGCCCCTTGCAAGGCCGCCTGCCCGGCGCACGTTCCCGTGCAGGCCTATCTCCAGAAGGCCAAGGAGGGCAAGTACCAGGAGGCCGTTGAGCTTATCCGCACGATGAACCCGTTCCCCGCCGTCTGTGGGCGCATCTGCAACAAGCGCTGCGAGGACGCCTGCACGCGCGGCACGATCGATGCGCCCGTCTCCATCGACGCCGTCAAGAAGTTCGTGGCCGACTACGACCTTGCGCAGGCGGAACACGCCGTTCCGGGTCGTGCGGTGCCTTCGGTGCACGACCGCTTCGACGAGAAGGTCGCCATCATCGGTGCCGGTCCCGCAGGCCTCTCCTGCGCTTACTACCTTGCACTTCTCGGCTACTCTCCCGTCGTGTTCGAGAGGCACGAGCAGCCCGGCGGCATGATGATGTACGGGATTCCCTCCTATAAGCTCGAGAAGGACGTGCTTCTCGCCGAGGCCGAGATCATCATCAAGAGCCTGGGCGTCGAGATCCGCTGCGGCGTCGAGGTGGGCCGCGACATCACGCTCGACCAGCTGCGCGAGCAGGGCTTCAAGGCCTTCTTCGTGGCCGTTGGCTGCCAGGGCGGCAGGCGTCCCGGCGTCCCCGG
>NZ_DBHHPX010000082.1:0-2463 GCF_057241865.1 Tractidigestivibacter sp. | reverse complement strand
TGTGTTCTGTCAATACCATTTGAGCAAAAATCGCATCTGTTCTTGAGCGACTCTCGCATCTGTTCTGAGCTCTATTCTTGAGCTGCGCCTTGCATGAGGGCGTGCCTCACGCGATAGGATTCTCCCTTGAAGCGCAGAAGACGGCCGTGGTGAACCACCCGGTCGATGACGGCAGCAGCCATCTGGTCGTCGCCGAACACCACGCCCCACCTCGAGAACTCGAGGTTGGTGGTGAAGACGACCGACTGCGTCTCGTAAGCTTGTGAGATTACCTGGAAGAGCAGGCGCGCCCCCTCGGCGTCGAGGGGCAGAAAGCCCAGCTCGTCTATGACCAGAAGCTCCGCGCGGCCGATCTGCGCGAGCTCGCGGTCGAGCCTGCCGTCGTCGTTCGCCCGCCGGAGGCGCATCACCAGCGACGAGGCGGTGAAGAACCTGGCCTCGACCTTCGCCTCGCAGCACATGACGCACAGGGCGCAGGCCATATGGGTCTTGCCGCATCCTACGTCGCCCATCAAGACCAGGTCCTCCCTGCCGCGCATGAAGGACAGGGACAAGAGGTCGTCGCGCCCGAACCCCTGCGGCCACGAGACGCTCCCCCAGTCATATCCGTCGAAGGTCTTAAGCGCCGGAAGCGCGCAGCGGCGCAGGAGAGAGGCCCGCTTGGAGGCATCGCGGCTTCGCGCCTCGGCCTCGAGGTAGGAAAGCAGGAACTCCACCTGCCTGGGCGTGCCGCGACGGGCCCATTCGGCGAGTACCGACTTGGTGAGCGAGCAGCGCTTGCCGACCTCGACCAGCTCCTTGGCCATCTCCTCGCTAGCAGACATCGCGCATCGCCTCCCTTGCGACCAGGTCGTACACGGCCAGATTGGCGCCTCCGGCCTCGTCCTCACCGCCCGCGATCCTCCGGGCGAGCAGGTCGCACGATGCGTCATCCGGCATGCGTCCCGATTCGAATATGCCCTCGGCAGCCCTGCAGGCAGCGTCAAAGCCCGAGCGCGCAGCCGCGCGCGAGATGGCCCTGAGCACCTGGCGTCTGCCGGCCTTGTCGCAGCGCTCTATCGCCGACACGAGCGCCTCCGGCATATCCTGCCTTATCGTCGACTCGCCGAAGGCCCGGGGCCTGGCGACGAGCGCCGGTATGAGCGAGGCCGGGTTGCGCATGACCTCGCCTTCTCCCCAGGATCTCTGCAGCAAGGCCACCTTGCGACCGTGCTCGTCGAGCATCTCGATGCTCCCGGGTCGCACTCCGCAGACGAGTTCGCGGTTGTGCCAGGCAGGGCCCGCGCAGTAGCTGTTGCCGCAGATCTCGACATAACCGCGCTTGTCCGACTTCGCCTTGACCCACCTCACGGAGTCGAAGGCCACCCCGGGAAGCGCCGACATTGCCGCGAGGTCCTCGGCGAGGACCCTTGGGGTTGGCCTTCCTTCTCCGTTGCGGGATCGGGCGTTGATTCGCTCGCATCCCGCACGCAGCATCGAGTTGAGCTCACCCAGAGAGCCGACGGATGGTTGTGGCACCAAAAGATTGCGCCTCAGGAAGCCCACGGCGTTCTCGACGGAGCCCTTTTCGTTGCCCGAGTAGGGGTTGCAGTAGCGACTTGCGCAGCGATAGTGGGCCCTGAACTGGGAGAACAGGGTTGACTCGGTTACCTTGCCGCGCACCATGCGCCCCGCCTCGGTTGCGTTGTCCAGCACGAGCAGCGCAGGGGTGCGCCCGATCCCATCGAAGATGCGGCGCAACCCTTCGCAGAGGCACTCCGAGCGCTCGGAGAACATGGCCCTGCAAAAACGGGCGTTGGAGTGAGGGAGCGTGAGCACCAGCAGCTTCATGTCACGTGCGGCTCCCGCGATCTTGCAGCGGAAGTTGCCGAAATCGACCTGAGCCGTTCCCGGCGACCATTCGAGCTCAAGGTAACCGTCGCGCGGGGACGTTCGCTCATTCTCCTTTCTCCACCTCGCCACGTATCGGCACACCGACGAGTAGGAGCCCCCGTAGCCGCGCTCGTCCACCAGCCTGTCGAAGATCCTCCTGGCGGTGTGGCGCTGCTTTCGCGGCGCCCCGAGGTCCGCTTCGAGTATGCTGTCGATCCAGGCGGCATGGGTGTCGGTGGCCGGATGGGGCCGCATCTCGGATATGGGGGCTCTCGGCGACATGTCCTGCATGTCAGCGTACCTGGCGACGGTGTTGCGGCTCACTCCCAGCTGCCTGGATATTCTCGCCCTGGGTATCCCCCGCGCATCCATCTCGCGTATATCCTGTTGTGTGTCAAGGGGCACGGTCATCTTCCTTTCCTCCTCCGGGCGAAGGCTTGCCAAGGTGAATTCGCCCAGAGGAAACGTAAAGCGCGGCCGTGCCCCTTGCGCTTGGAACACGGCCACTCGTGCGATAGGTGCTCAATTCCCGATGCGAACGGTGCTCACATTATCGTGCGACATCTGCGCGTCTCTTATTGAACCTCAACA
>NZ_DBHHPX010000081.1:0-3124 GCF_057241865.1 Tractidigestivibacter sp. | reverse complement strand
CGTTGTAGAAAAGCCGCCTGCTACGGCTTGACAAAACTATAGGGACACCCCCCGCTGCGTCGAGTTCCTTCTGCTCGTCGGTCCTCGCCTGGGCCACCCTTCCGGTCTTGCTGTGCTTGAGGGTCCGGTCGTTCAGGGCCTTGTCGCTGGTCCCGGGCCCTGCGGCGCGCTTTCTGATGCCCTTCTTCGGATCGGCCTCGCGTGCCTTCCTGCAGTGCCCGGCGGCCTCGAGGCGGTACCCCTCAGTGTAGTGCCTGGGCGTCCCCGGCTTCGTGCGGGACTTTGCCTTCTCTGTCTCGCTTGCGCTTACCGACATCTCGCTGCCCCGATCTGCTGGCGCTGGTGGGTGGGCAGCTGCCCAGAGGATATCCGCTGCCAGTCCCTGCCGTCCCCCTGTCCACCAAAAGATTACAGCTCACTCCAGGCTCTGCGACCAGCTCGGGGCCCACGGCGGGAGCCGCGGGACCGTCGCCGAGGCCGCCCGCGACATGTCCGAGGCCTACTCGGTCGGCGTCGCCGCGGAGATGCCGAACGCCGCGCAGACGGTCGACAGGTTCCATGTCATGCGGCTCTCCTCCAGGAGAGTCGACGGGGTGAGGTGCCGCGAGAGGAGGGGGCCCGCCGACAGGCGCGCCATGCCCTCGGGCACCAGGTACGTCTGGCTGAAGCGCGAGGAGAGCCTGACCGATGGGCAGAGGGCGACGAGGGAGGCCCTCGACCCGGCGAGGTCGCACCTGCAGACCGCCAGGGCGTGCCAGATGGAGGAGGCCATGGGGGACGTCTACGGGCTCCCGGACAGGGAGTCCGCGGCGGTCGCCCTCGACAGGCTCGCGAGCCGGATGGCGCACTCCAACGTGCCCGAGACGAGGGTGGTGGCGAGGACCCTGCGCAAGGAGCGGGAGGGCATCCCCGACTGGTGGAGGTCGAGCGCCACCAACGCGATCCTCGGGGGGCCCGACTCCGTGATCCAGTCGATCAGGAGGGCGTCGAGGGGCTTCAGGAACGTCGGGTACTTCGAGACCATGATCTTCCTGAGGCTGGGGAGGCTGGACTTCTCGGCCCAGTCCTCGCTGGCCTGTGCTACCCACTAGAAATGCGGAAGAACCAGAAAAATGCCTTTTCACCCGAGAAGTACGCCATCAAGAAGGACCTCTTTGGCGTGATCGTCTTGGAATCCGATCAGGACCTTGATCCGAAGACTGCTTACCTTTGCCATAATGACCGGTGGCTTCTGGAAGTGGTATTCAACCGCCACAAGAACGATGAATGCCTGGACCACACCAACTGCCAGGGCGACTTTTCTGTGATGGGAAGCGAGTTCATCAACTTCCTCTCTACAGTTGCCACCTGCAGGATCATCAGGAAGGCAGGGAAAGCTGGCCTTCTCGATAACATGTCCTATGCAGAACTGATGGACGACCTTTCCTCTGCATGGAGACTGATGGATTCCCCGGCCGAACCAGCAACAGACGACGGCTGCTGGGTACATACCCTCAAGACCATATTTGCTGAGCTGGAGGCTCTTGGATTATCCAAGCCGGCTCCAAAACCAGAACCTAAGAAGCGTGGACGCAAGCCCAAGCCGAAGGACCCGGCAACTATGAAGCCGAAACGTCCGCGTGGTCGTCCGCGGAAGAATTCATTGCCTGCCGGCTAGCTATAGTCCGGTAGATTGGGAAACTATTAGTGTATTAAATATTCCATTCTTATTGTTCTTGTACGTATTGTTGCTGTACAATTTAGCTGTCAAACGAAGGGAGGACATGATGGCAACCAAGGTGCATGAGGTAGATGCCTCTATGGATGAGAAATCGGCACGTTTGGACTTTCGCCTATCGGCAAAAAAGCGTTCGCTCTATGTGAGGGCAGCTGCGCTTAAGGGGCTCAGTCTAACTGGCTGGGCATTGAACAATCTCGATGAATGTGCACAGCGTGACATCAGGTCCGAAACAGAGACAGTGCTATCTGCGCAGCAGTTCGACGAATTCGCCGCAGCACTCGAGCAGCCAATGCCTGAAGCAATGCTAAAGTTGCTCGCTGTAAAGCCGGAGTGGGCATGAGATTCACAAAACCTCGAAGGCTTGAGGACGGCGAAACACTAGATGACTTCTGCAGCGGAGTCGAAGTTGTCGACGATTGGGCTAGAAACCGAGCTCCTTACGCTAAAAAGCGCGGATCTGCAATTGTATATGTTTCCTTCGCTGCTACAGAAGAAAAGTCCGTTGCAGGTTTCTACTCGTTGAGCTCCCATTCGATTATAAGGAGTAGTGTTGACGGCGGCTGGCTGAAACGCAATGCACCTTCATCCATTCCCGTATTTCTTTTAGGAATGCTTGGCGTTAATCAGCAGTACCAAGGGACCGGGCTGGGATCTATGCTCCTGCGCGATGCTGTAGTTCGTTCCCTTTCGGCTGCTGGTACGGTTGGTGCAAAAGCACTCGTTGTCGATCCAGCGGATGAGGGTGTACAGGGCTTTTATCTGCACTATGGATTCCTAGAGATACCAGGCATGGATACGATGTATATTCCGCTTAAACTTCCTGAGTAGCGATGAATGTGGTAACCGTTCTGGTCATCTAGGGAAACGATGGTTAATTCACCTTGATGGGGTCGCTGGAGCTGCACGCTGTATGCCACCGGCTCAAAATGTCTCGAACCACGCAGTGCCCATACCCACATAGATGCCTATCTGTCTTCTGGATATGGTATAGCTACATCCACGTATTCCAACATATCCAAAAGACAGGCGGATTAGCATTCTGAGTGCAACACGATAGCCCGCTGAATGAAGGCGTGGCACATCTCGGAAGGCTACGATGTTGGTTGTCTAGGTCAACGTCGGAAGCTGGAAGGAATGTGCCACTACAGGCATCTTGGCCCTCAGGAGAGGGACCGCATGGCCATGCTGCATGCAGAGGGAAGGTCAATCGCCTACATCGCGGGAGAGACCGGTAGGGACAGGTCGACCATCTGCCGCGAGCCGAAGGGGAACGGCCGCCGCGGGCGCCATGGGTGTGTTCGCTAACGTATTAATCGACACTTGGGGGTGGTACCGGAAATCCGTACCAAACGATGACGTTTGGAGGATGGCGCGTGCTCCCTTGAACAGAGGACAAGGGCGGTC
>NZ_DBHHPX010000080.1:0-3312 GCF_057241865.1 Tractidigestivibacter sp. | reverse complement strand
GCTTTGTTCTTGGTCGCGGGGGTAGGATTTGAACCTACGACCTTCGGGTTATGAGTGAACCCGGGGCGCTCGTCGTCAGGCCCAGCGTTTGCCCCCGCTTCCAAAAGGCCAGCTCAGAGGTGGAGGACTCGTGTTCTTCCCAACCCCCCTTTGCATGGCTCGTCACGTTTTTCACTACTTCCAACAACGCGTTGGTGGTCATTTGGTGGTCACGTTTGGTGGTCAAATGGTGGTCAGCAGATGGCCTCGGCACACACGCGAAGGGAGCAAGACAATGTCAGAGAACTCAACTACACCACCCGCAGCATGAGGCGCCGCCGGGGCACGGACATGTGGGAGGTTAGCCTCTCCCATACCAACCCGCTCACGGGCGAGGTCGTGCGCAGCTACCACACGGTGGAGGGCAAGACCGAGAAACAGGCCGCCAAGAGGCGCGACGAGCTGATCCTCGACCTTGAGCGCAAGGGCGGGACGCTGGCCACGGGCATGACCGTGCGCGAGTTCATGGAGAGCTTCGTGGACTACAAGGAGCAGTCCGGGACAATCGAGCCCTCCGCGGTCCGCGACTACCGCGGCCAGGCGAAGCTCATAGCCAAGTACATCGGCACGGAGAGGCTCACGTCGGTCACCATCGGCACGGTGAACGACTGGATGGCCCGCATGACCAAGGACGGCTGCGCGCCCAAGAGCGTGGCCAAGCCCTTCCGCCTGCTCAAGCAGGCCATGAGGCCCAAGACCTCATCACCAAGAACCCCTGCGACTTCTGCAAGCCGCCCAAGCGGGTCAAGACGCCAATAAACGCCCTCAACCGAGACGACCGCACCCGCATGATGCGCCTGGCGGTGGCGGCCCAGCCCTCCCCGCTCGGCATGGCCATAGAGCTCGCGCTCACCACCGGCATGAGGCGCGGCGAGGTCTGCGCCCTCAGGTGGTCCGACCTGGGCGATGACGGAACGATCACGGTCTCCCACGCCCTGGGCAACGCCGAGGGCGGCTTCTACCTCAAGGAGCCCAAGACGGACAGCTCGGAGCGGACGATCCCCCCTCACCCGCCACACCTTCCAAACGCTCAGGTCCATGCGGGCGGAGTGGCTGCGCCGCGCAGCCGAGTTCGGCCTCTCGGGCGACTCCTTCGTCCTGGGCACCCAGGAGCCGGAGAGCCGACCCTACAACCCACCCAGCTCGGCAAGGACTTCGCCGCCTTCTGCAAGATGAACGGCTTCCGCTGCACCTTCCACGACCTCAGGCACACCTTCGCCACCATGATGATCGCGGCGGGCACGGACGTCCGCACGGTGGCGAGCTACCTGGGCCACGCAAGCGTGTCCATGACCCTCAACATCTACGCCGACGTGGACCCGGACGCCAAGAAGGCGGCAGTCTCCAAGGTCGACCGCCTGCTTCGACGTGAACATGGCGGCGGCCTCGCCCATCGAGTGCGACCTCTTCGGCAACGAGCCCGCCCCGCAGCCCCAAGGCCTCACCTTCACGGCGGACCAGCTCGAAGCCATGCTCGCCCAGGCCAGGACCTGGCAGGCAGGCGCGGCGTAAGGTCACGGAATGTGACCTTAGAGAATGCGTCCCTTCGAGATCACAGACTGTGACCTCGAAGACGGGAGAGGCGGCACGTTGATACAATCTTGAAGTCACAATCTGTGGCTTCAAGATGGGAAGGGGCAACATGGAAGAGGACGAGAGCAGGGTGACTGGTACGAACGCATCGGAAGATGAGTCAGCCTATATAGTCCCCGTCACGGACGCCCAGATACGAAGCCTCATCTACATCGTCCGAGGCCACCAGGTCATGCTCGACAGCGACCTAGCCGAATTATATGGAGTGGAGACAAAAGTTCTCAATCAGGCGGTGAGTAGGAACCCACGGCGATTCCCCGAGGGTTTCTGCTTCAGGCTGGCAAAGCAGGAAGTCGAAAACTTGAAGTCACAAATTGTGACTTCAAGTGAGGACGGTTGGGGCGGAAGAAGAAAGCCACCCCGCGTCTTCACCGAGCAGGGCGTCTCCATGCTTTCGGCTGTCCTGCGCAGCAACACGGCAATCGACGTCAGCGTCCGCATCATGAATGCCTTCGTGGAGATGCGCCACTTCATAGCCTCAAACGCGACCATGTTCGGGCAGATCCGCGACATGGAACGACACCAGATCGCCTACCAGCAGAGGACCGATGCCCGCCTCGACAGCATGGACGAGCGCTTCGAGCGCGTCTTCGACTACATGGACGCCCACGAGGAGCCCACGCAGAAGGTCTTCTTCGAGGGCCAGGTCTGGGACGCGTTTGAGCTCTTGGTCTCCCTCGTGCAACGTGCAAAAGAGTCAATCATCCTTATCGACGGCTACACCGACGCGGGGACCCTCAACATCCTGGCGAAGAAGAACGAGGGCGTGGCCGTTACCATCTGGACCCATCCCAAGGCGAGGCTCACCGCCAAGGACGTCGAAACCTTCAACGCGCAGTATCCCGAACTCACGGTCAGGCGCACGGAGTCCTTCCACGACCGCTTCCTCATCCTCGACGGCATGGAAGCCTGCCTCGTCGGCGCATCCCTCAAGGATGCGGGCAAGAAGGCCTTCGGCATCACGAGGATCGAGGACAACGAAATTGTGCAAGCAATCCTGGAGAGGCTGGGCCAAGGAGAAGATAAGGCTCTTCCGCGTTTCTGATATGAGAGTTTCACTGTTAAGCGGTAATCGACAACTGGGGGCCCGCCGGTGCGGGTCCCCTTTTCGTTGTTCCCTGTCACCCTCCCGCCGCCGGCGGCGTCCCTGGCATGGTCCCATGGACGCGCGTGTGCGAGTCTGACATCCGCGTGTTGGCTAACGCATTCCGACTCTCCGGCTGGGGGTTGCCGCCCGTCCAGTCACGCCTGTCGGCGCAGGCCTCGCATAGGAATCTCGCGGATCCCCCCACGGGCCGTCGTCGCCGCCGGCGGCGGGAGGGCGGCCCCCTACGAGGCCGCGGCGGCGAGCACCCGGGCGGCCTCTCGTGGTGCCAGGCGGCCTCCACGAGCAGCCTCCTCACGTGGGGGTTCCCGGCCCTCGTGATCCCGCCCCTGCTCGCCGACTCGCCGCTCGAGGACTCCGGGGGCACGAGCCCGACGAGGGACATGAGGGCCCTCGCCGAGCGGAAGCGGGACAGGTCGCCGCACTCGACGGCGACGGAGAAGGCCGTGGGCGCGGGGACGCCCCCGACGAGCTTGTTGATGTTCACTAAGAAGTGACGCAAAGGGGGTGGTATCGTTTTTTGTTAAAGTCAACCCTAAATCTGCCAATCAGGGCAATACATCTGCACCGACCGG
>NZ_DBHHPX010000079.1:0-3477 GCF_057241865.1 Tractidigestivibacter sp. | reverse complement strand
CCGGAGCATGTTGTGAGAGGCTTATTACCTAGAAATCTTGATTCTTGTGACTAGACACGCCGTGCACAACCGAGAAGACCGCGGACGACCAAGGGGGATGTATGGCAATACGCAGGCGCGAGCCCGAGAGGCTCGAGGAGTACGTCTTTGAGAGCACCGCCATGGTTCTCACGGCCGACCTCGAGATGGCCAGGCACTCCGTGACCTCGGCCTCCGGCGAGTTTGTGCGCGAGAGGGGGCCGTTTGGCATTGGCACCTCCTGGCGCTGCCTGGTCTTCAACGAGCTGGTGGGTCGTCTCAACTCCAGCGAGATGAACGCGCTGGCACTGGGGGCAAGCCTTGACCCCAAGGCGCTCCCCGACCGCATCCCGTGCACGGTGGCGTACTCGAACGCCGGGGGATTTCCGTCCTGCACCGTGCGCCTTGCCATCGACGGTGACGCCACAACCTAGCGCCTGTCGCCCCACTCTCACCCCACTCGGCGCTACAGAGCCACGGTGCTGTCGCCCCTCTCGCGTTACAATAGTCCGTCACGCTTTTGTGCCGGGCACGGGGAGGACGCATGACAGACGAGACGCACGACGATACGTTCCGTGAGGAGCAGGACCATCTGAGCGCGATATACGCCCAGCTCTGCGACCTGCGCGATACCCTCACTGAGGAAATCGAGACCAACCACAGGGGCGCCGCGGACGACCTTCGCGAGATGAGCGAGGAGATTCGCCCGGACTTTGGCGGCACAGACGAGACCATGGAGACGCTCGCCGCCATCGAGACGCTCAACTCGGTCATCGACACGTACAACCAGTACCACGACTTCACCGTGGAGAAGCTCCAGCACGTGCTTCTGCTGCTGCGCCAGCCGTACTTTGCCAAGGTCACGCTCGAGATGCGACCCGACCGCCCACCCCGCGACGTCTACATTGGCGCCGCCGGCATGACCGACAAGCGCAAGCGCCCCCTCATCGTGGACTGGCGCAGCCCCGTTGCCGAGACCTACTACAACCAGGAGATGGGCACCACCTCCTACCAGGTCGATGGTCGCACACGCACCGTGAACCTCCTGCTGCGCCGCCAGTTTGACATCACGCGCGACACGCTCAACTCGTACTTTGACACAACGGTGGCCATCGAGGACTCGCTTCTTCTCGGCGCCCTCAAGAAGCACCACTCGGAGAAGCTCGCAGCCATCACGGCCACAATCCAGCGCGAGCAGAACGCAGTCATCCGCCACAAGGACGTGCCCGTGCTTCTCGTGAGCGGCATTGCGGGCTCCGGCAAGACGTCTGTGCTGCTCCAGCGTGTGGCCTACCTCTTCTACCAGGAGCGCAAGACTCTCTCGGCCGACCAGGTCTTCCTCTTCACGCCCAACGACGTCTTCCTCCGCTACATTGACACGGTACTGCCCAGCATGGGCGAGAAGAACCCGCGCATCTTCACGTGGCGCGGTTTCCTCTCCTCGCTTGGCCTCTCCGAGCGCGGCGACGGGCGCGACGGCAGCCCGGAGGAACTCGCGCACCTGGAAGAGGGTGTGCGCACACTGACGCTCGAGCCCGATGACCTGCGCGAGGTTCGCTGCGGCGAGCGCGTGATGCTCAAGGCGTCCTCGGTGGCGGGTGCCGTGGCCAAGTTCTCGCGGATTCCAGTGGGGCCGCGCCTCATGGCGTTGGTCAAAGACGAGCTGCACGACCGCCTTGACCGCAGGCTTGCAGCGCTTTCGAAGAGCGAGGAGATCTGGGAGGAGATGCTTGGTCTCGACGTGGAGGAGCAGGTCGAGGTCTTTGGCCAGACGATAAGCCCCGCGTGCGACGATGAGTGTGCCTCCTACGCCCTCACCTACCTGCGGCACCTCTTTGCCGATGCGCATGACGAGATCGAGCGCGGCAACTGGCTGCGCATCGATCGCATCGGCATACGCGTGCTGGGCAAGAGCGCCCTCTCGGCTGCCGAGTGGGTCTACCTCAAGCTGCTGGTGATGGGCGGCGGCGAGAAGTCTGCACGCTACGCGATGGTGGACGAGGTGCAGGACTACACCGTGACGCAGCTCATGGTTCTTGCGCGCTACTTCCCGCAGGCGCACTTCGTGCTGCTGGGCGACGAGCACCAGGCCATCCGAGAGGGGACGGCGACCTTCGACCAGGTGCGCCAGATCTTCTCGGCCACGCATGGCGAGGCCGAGACTTGCGAGCTTCTCACCAGCTACCGCTCGAGCCCCGAGATCACAGCGCTCTTCACGAGTCTCTTGCCGCTGGACGAACGGGCGCGGCTCGCCTCGGTCCAGCGCGCGGGCACACCGCCTCGCATTGTCGAGGTGGCAGACGGTGACGCAGGGCACTACGTCGCTGAGCTGGGACGCATTGCCGAGAAGGCCGCTGGCGAGGAGGGCTTGACCGCCATTGTCGCCGCCGACGCCGCCCGCGCCAACTGGATTGCCAAGCAACTGGGAAAGCGCGTGCGTCTCATGGAGCGAGATTCCCTGATGCCGGCAACGGGTGTGGTGGTGATGGATCTTCGCCTGGCGAAGGGCCTCGAGTTTGACCATGTGGTGGTACCCGACGCGCAGGCCGCGGTCTATCCCGACACGCAGCTGTCACGCAGGAGGCTCTACACCACCATCAGCCGTGCGGTGCACGAGGTCACAATCGTGTCGCAGGGGGAGCTGTCGCCGCTGGTGCCTCGGGGGTAGGGACGCAGGGGCGGATTGGCAGCGGAAGCCCCTTTCTCGTACGCATCCCCGCACCAACGCGCCTTGCGGCGTCAAAGCGGTGCCGCGGGGCGTATTCTTGCAAGCGGCACAGGGAGAAGGGACAACCCATCGGGAGGCCACCATGGAAACGCGTGTAGCGGTGCTGGGGATCATCGTCGAGGATCCGGATTCGGTCGCGCGCCTCAACGAGGTGCTTCACGAGAATGCGGGCATCATCATCGGCCGCATGGGCATCCCCTACCCCAAGCGTCACATGAACGTGATTTCGGTCGCAGTCGATGCTCCGCAGGACACCATCGCGGCGCTTGCCGGGCGCGTCGGCGCCATCCCTGGCGTGAGCGTTCGGGCAGCGTACTCGAAGTAGGGTTACCTCTCGGCAACCTCACCCAAGCGCACGGCCGACGCGCGCAGCAGCTCAGCGTCCCCGGGTGCATGCGAGGCCACAAGCAGCGTGCGCCCCCTGAGGTGTCGCATGACAAATGCGGCCGCCGCCTCATGCGTAGCCGCATCAAGCGAGGCGAACGGCTCGTCGAGAACGACGCCCGCACTGGGATGCGCAAGCGCTCGCACCAGCTCTACTCTCCTACGCTGCCCACCGGAAAGCCCCGCAACAGGCCTGCCCAGCGCATCCTCGGGGAGAAGCTCCGCCAGAAGCGCATGCGCCTCGCCCCCAGAAAGCGCCCCCGCCGAGCAGAGCAACACGTTTTGCTCGGCAGTCATAGCCTCTACCAGCCGGGAATCCTGGAACTGCACGGAGAGCCCGCCCCAGC
>NZ_DBHHPX010000078.1:0-3560 GCF_057241865.1 Tractidigestivibacter sp. | reverse complement strand
TGTCTTCGAGGGGGCTGGGCTGGCGCAGACGAGCGTCGGTCCGGCCCCTTCTCCGTCCCCTTTTGCGCACGGCAAGAGGGTCCAGACCCTTGGGGCAGGCGTCTGCACCATCAGATGGCGAAGAGCTCGTGCTCTCCGGCAAGGAAGCTCTCCACGCTGCACGTGGCAGATCCCACGACGAGCGTACGGGTATGGGGGAAGCGCAGGGAGAATGCGACCGGCCCGCCCGTCTGCCTCGCCGGCCGCTCTTGACCTCGTCTTCTATACCTGCCTCGCAAATTTGGGAGGCAGTCAGTCAAGCAATGGTGCCCATCATGATATTCGGACAGGCCATCCTGACGTCGTCCGCATGATGCGAGTCTTTCCGACCTACGAGAAGATGCCGTGCATGAACTGGCGCACGGTTGCCTCGGCCTGGTCGTCATCCAGGCTCCCCCTGCCCTGGTGCCAGAACGCGACGTCGGCGTTGAGCATGGCGACGAGGTGGGCCGCACAGGACAGCTCCCGGCCACGCACACCCCCATGACACGCGCCGATGTCGTGAAACAGCCGGGTGACGATGGCGTACTGCTCGTGCATGTACGGCTCCGCCATCCTGGTGATCGCGGAGTCGGGCGGGGCAAAGGACAGGGACAGCCTGAGGAGGTAGAAGTCGGTGTTCGTCCTGGCGGCTGAGTAGTAGAGCTGTGCCACGCGCAGCAGGGCCGGGCGCACGTCGCGCCCATACTCATGCGGGTGCGGCTCATAGACGCACGCCTCGGCCAAGGCATGGTTGAACGAGGCGTACTGCTCCTCGAGGACGGCTGCAAGCAGCCCCTCCTTGCTGTGGAAGAAGTAGTACAGCGTCGGCTTGGTGACGCCTGCCGCCTCGGCGACCTGTGCGACGCCAACGCCGTCATAGCCCCGCCGTGCGAACAGCTCCAGGGCGCGGCCGAGGATGGCGTCTCTGCTGTTGGTCTCGTTTCCCATGGGAGCAGTATATATCGAGAGGGGCTGCAGGTCCGTCTCGCCAGCGGCCGAGTCGACCGGCGGGGAATCGCATGATTTCCACTTACCCTTGTCTATACCGTACGGTATAGTATCTACCGAACGGTATACATGACGGCCTGGCCATTCGAGCGGATGCACCAGGCTGGCGAGGGACATCGGGAGGCATCCATGGGCAACGACATCAACGAGGGCACCATCTGGTGGCAGGTGTATCCGCTGGGCTTCTGCGGCGCGCCCGTGCGCCCGGCCTCGGAGGGGGAGCGCGCACTGACACCCCGGCTCGACCGGCTGGCCGCATGGGTGGACTATGCCGCCGACATGGGCGTGAGCGGCCTGATGCTCAACCCGGTGTTCGCCTCCGAGACCCATGGGTACGACACCACCGACTACTTCCACATTGACCCGCGCCTCGGCGATGACGCGACCTTCGACCGCCTTGTCGCCGCCTGTCATGAGCGGGGCCTGCGCGTGATGCTCGACGGCGTGTTCAACCACGTGGGGCGCAGCCACCCGCTGTTCCAGGACGCCCTCGCCGGACGGGGGCACGAGGACCTGTTCTCCATCACGCGCCGTCCCGATGGGTCCGCGGACTATGCGACATTCGAGGGCTTCCGCGAGCTCCCGGCGCTCGACCACAGCTCGCAGCAGGTCGCGGACCTCGTACGGGACGTCATGCTTCACTGGATGCGCCGTGGTGTCTCGGCATGGCGGCTCGATGCGGCCTATGCTGTGCCGCCCGACTTCTGGGCCCGCGTCCTGCCCGAGGTGCGGCGCGCATTTCCTGACGCCTGGTTCGTGGGCGAGGTCATCCATGGCGACTACGCAACCATCGTGCGGCGCTCCGGGATGGACGCGGTGACGCAGTACGAGCTGTGGAAGGCCATCTGGAGCTCGCTCAAGGATGGCAACTTCTTCGAGCTCGACTGGTGCCTCAAGCGGCATAACGTCTGCATGGGGACGTTCGCACCGCTCACCTTCGTGGGCAACCACGACGTGACGCGCATAGCGAGCATGGTCGGCGACGACCTGGCCGCCCTGGCGGTGACCATCCTGCTCACCGTGGGAGGCGTCCCGTGCCTCTACTACGGCGACGAGCAGGCCCTGCAGGGCGTCAAGACGAAGGGCCTGGGCGGCGACGATGCGGTGCGTCCCGCCTTTCCTGCCGCCCCAACCTGGATGACGGCAGAGGGGGAGCGGATGTATGGCCTGTGCCGGCGCCTCATCGGCCTGCGCCGGAGCAACCCCTGGCTCACCCATGCCACCACGCGGCCCACTCATCTCAAAAACCGCAGCTACTCCTATGACGCGACGGGCCGTGGGGGAGAGACCCTGCATGTGGACCTGCGCCTCGACCCGGCGCCGCAGGCAACGATCAGCCAAGGCGGCAGGACCCTCCTTGAGGTGAGCCGCTGAGGCATTGCGTGTGGTCAGTGGCATACTTGGGGTCGGTCACCTTGGTAGGCTGTGTATGCATGGTTAACGTCCAAGGGGGTGGCTCAGCTACCTAGCTTATGATAGAGAGGGCACGACACGCACAGCTTCAGACCCGATGACACAACGAAGGCGGCGAAGTCGGACATCGCGCGCGAATGCCCCGACATCTCGCTCATGATCATCGAACGCGCGCGCCACGACCTGCTTGCGCACGGCAGGGTCGAGAAGGTCGGCGCGGGCCGCGCGACCGGCTACGTCTGCAAGGGCTAGATACCGGGGCGGCCCAAGGAATGGAGGCCGCTGCCACATACGACGTTCCCTCTCTTGGGGCTTAAGCCGTGTGGGTGCCTTTCTCCACCCGTGTGGGTGCGAATCGATTCGTGTGGGCGTCATTCTTCCGGACGCGGCCGACAAAGTCCCAGGTCAGCGGAAGCGGCAGGATGCGAATCGCACCCACATGCAGCGAATCGCACCCACATGCCCCCTGGCGGGAGAAAGGCACCCACACGGGTGGGGAATGGCACCCACATGACCTCTGGCTGTGCGATTGGCACCCACAGCCGCGACCCACGACGTCGCGGGACGGCAGGTTGACCCTACTGACAAGGCATCGCGTCGGCTCGGCTACGACAGCAGCATGCGGTCGTTGGCGAACTCGTTGCCGGTCATGCCCTAGAACTGCTGCGATTGACCAGCCACCATGATAGACTATACATGTGCGGTCAACGTCCAGGGCTCGTCCAAGGGGGCGGCACGGCATGAGGATTGACATCATCGGTCTCAAGGACGCCCTCGAGAAGAATGTGGGGGTGTGGGACGCCAGGGCCGAGGAGGCCGAGCGTCTTGCCGCCCGCCTCGAGGCCTTCGACCCAGCCTCTCTCGGTCTGGAGGGCGAGGGCTACAGTGCCCTGCGTGAGCGCGTCACCTCTCACGCGCCGTTTGCCAAGTCTCAGGCGTCGCTTCTGCGCTCGCTTTCGGAGGGCTGCGCGAGGAACCTCGATGCCGCGGCGCTACTCGAGCCCTTCGAGCCCGACGGCAGCGTGGACACCGACCACCTCTCCGACGAGCTCTCGCGCGCTCGGTCCGAACTCGACGAGGGCCTCTACCGCCACCCGCCTTTGCTCCGTGCCGGACAT
>NZ_DBHHPX010000077.1:0-4229 GCF_057241865.1 Tractidigestivibacter sp. | reverse complement strand
TGTACATGGATCCTCCTGCACCACTCACGGTCCAAGATTTCCACCGCAGTCCCAGTGGCCATTTTTATATTGGCATTAACACCGCAGACCGGGCACGCCACGGCCCGCCCGGGGACGCGCCCGACCCTCACGTGGGGCTCGTCGGGGGCGTCCCCGCGCTCCTCGGACCAGACGTCGGAGACCCTCCACTCGTCCCCGAGCCCCATGGGCCTCTCGAAGGGCTGTGCCGGCATGCCTGCCCGCGCGTCCACCCTCGGCCTCCCCGTCGCGTCGCCGTCCGTCGGGGGTAACCCTACCCTCCGGGCGCGATGCGCTCAATGCGGGGAGGGCATGCTACCCACCAGAAGTTTCGAAGAGCCAAAAAACGAGCGCCGTCGAGTCCTCCCCAGGCTTTGCTAGGGAAGTAAATCTCACTCACTAGGAGGTAAAGCCCTGAGCGGGGAAACGATGCTCGACTCACGCATTTGAGTACCTGTTCGCCGATAAGGTGAAGGGGCATGCGAGTTGCCGGCAACTACTTCTCTAGACATTCGACCCAAGTGCCAGAGCGTACCGTCCGTCGCTCATCCTCGCAGTAACTGCTTCTATATTGTCCGTTTAAGGGTAGTACTTTCAAAAAAATAGCAAATATGCTACTCTTAAATCGGAAATAACGAGAGGAGAAGGGGCATGGCAGACCGTCTCTATCGCCGCGAGGCATACCTAGAGAAGATTCGTCCGTTCGTCGACGATACGGGAATCATCAAGGTGGTGACGGGCATCCGCCGCTGCGGCAAGTCCTGCCTCATGGAGACGGTCGCCGAGGAGGTCATCGAGCACGGCGTGCCGGCGGGAAACATCATCTTCATCGACCTAGAGAAGCGTGGCCTGAGAAGCGTCAAGACGCCCGACCAACTCGAGGCAGTCATCGAGGGGCGCATACCCTCCGGCACCGAGGGCACCGTGTACCTCTTTATTGACGAGGTCCAGAGAGTCGAGGGTTTCGAGGAGGTCGTCAACGCCTACCGCGCCGATGGCGGGTTCTCGGTGTTCATCACCGGGTCGAACTCCTATCTGCTGTCCGGCGAGCTCATGACCAACCTCACCGGCCGCTACATCGAGATAGAGCTGTTCACCCTCACGTTCTCCGAGTACCTCGAGATGCGCGAATTCTTGGGAAAGCCTGCGGCTCCCGAAGCACAACTGTTCCGCGAGTTCCTGCGCTACGGCGGCTTCCCCAAGTCACTGGAGCTCGACGACCCGCAGGCCAAGGCGCGCTACATCGAGGAGGTCGTCGGCCAGATCATCGACAAGGACATCCGCTCGCGCCACAAGATACGCAACCGGTCCACCTTCGAGAAGGTGATGACCTACATCATCAACAACTTCGCGGCGCCAACGAACCTGACCGGCATCGCAGAGTACCTGCGCAGCACACAGGGGATCCCCATCAAGCGCGAGACGCTCGCGAGCTACATCGAGCTGCTGGTGAAGGCGAAACTGCTCTACCGCTGCGACCGCTTCGACATGAAGTCGAAGCGGTCCCTGCAGGGCGGCGAGAAGTACTACCTCGCCGACACGGGCATCTACTTCGCCCGCAACGTCAATGCCACCATGGACTACGGACCTCTGCTCGAGAACGCGGTCTACACGTACCTGAAGTACAAGGACTACCGCGTGAGCGTCGGGCGGATCGGGAAGCTGGAGGTCGACTTCATCGCACAAAGGGCCGACGAGGGATACGCCTACATACAGGTGTCCCTGTCGGTTGCCGATAGGGCCGTCGAGGAGCGCGAGTACCGGCCGTTCTCGCGGGTGCGCGACAACTACCCACAGTACCTGCTCACGCTGGACCCACTGCCTCTCGAGAGGGACGGGGTCACGCACCACAATCTCGTCGAGCTCATGGCATCCAGCGACGAGCTGTAGGGGGCGTTCCGGAAGATGCGCATTTGAGGGCACCGGTTCCAATAGATACAACTATATACGACTAGATGCTAAGAGAGAGGAAAAGAATGCGCTAGCTGGGCCTACTCCCACTCGATGGTCACATTGTCGGAAAACCGTCCGTATCGTGCAATGCCGTATCGTATCGTCCGTCTGGTGTTGCCACGTACGCGCTTTCCGCGAACCAATGTCGAATCAGGCTCTGATTCGGGATGTTAGGGAGTAGTTGCATAAGGGCGCGAAATCGCTGCGAAACGGGCATTCGATGCGCAACTGCTCCCCGAATCCCCAGGAAGAATGGTAGCGGGTAGCCTGGCGAGTGATTCGGTACCGTGAGCTCGATGCCGGTAGTCAGCGGAACAGCTCGTCATGGGAGCCGGTCCTCTGGAAGTAGGCGATACTGGACTCCGTTCTCCAGATCACGAGCCAGTCGCCGGCGTTCGCCACATGGCACTCGCTGCTACCCGCCCATTTGCCCGAAAGTCGATGCATGCTGTGCCTCTGCTTTAAGATTTCCTGGGATTCCGAAGTGTTGGTGATAACGAGGTCGACAACCTCCTCGAGCTCTCGCAGGTCCCAGTTCCGCTTGGCCGCCTTCTTCTTGAGGTCGCGGCTGAACGCGAGCGTGAACTTCGTCTGAAGGCGTCCCGTCATGAGAGTGCCGCCTGGATGAGGTCGTGCCCGGAGCTGAAACTCTCGCCCTTCCCGGAACGGATCATCTCGTCGGTCTCCTTGATGGCCGCAAGCGACTCGTCGTTCGGCTCGGGATCTGACAGCGTGAGGGGGATCCTGTTCTCCCTGATCATCTGGAGGTAGAAGGCGCGTGTGACCGAAGACAGGTCGAAGCCGAAGTGCTCGGCTACGCGGGAAGCCCCCTCCTTGACGTCGCTGTCGACGCGGATGGTTACCGATGAAGCCGCCATGTACTATCTCCATTTCATAATGTAAGTACATTGTCATTATAACGCCTTACGCATACATTTCAATAGGATCAGGATGCACTCCGCACTCGGATGAGTGACGCCGGCCGAATTCGGGAGGGCGCACGGTGGGATCGGCAACACAGGGATTTGACACTTAGCCACTAGTCACCGAGCTGTCTCAAGCCACAAATTTCAGGGCTTACCTGGGGTTTGTGGCTTTTCTCATGGGTCGGTCTATGGTGAGACATCCTAGCTTTTGCAGTTTGAAGAGGCCGTTTGACCCACTTTACCTGGTCAAACGACCTCTTTTGCGTTGAATGTTTCCGGACGGCGCACCGTCCGTCCCGCTATCCCCAGCCGATCTTCCTGCCCTTGGCGAAGAGCGCCTTGACGTCGCGGGTGCGCATCCACCTCCTGGGAGCGTCCAGGCCGACGAGCGCGAAGACCTCGTCCGTGAGGTCGGTCCTGTGGTCGAAGAGCCACCAGCCGCCGCCTGCGTAAGAGCAGTCGAGCGCGCGCATGTCGTCGAGCAGCGCCGCCGCCAACGGGTGCGAGGGCAGCGCCCCCTGCGAGAGGCGGACTATGAGGAGCGCCAGGTAGCAGGTCAGGAAGTGCGCCCTCATGTGCTCCCTGGCCCAAACGCAGACGGGCCGGGAGGAGAGCCCCCGGTCTTGGTGACGCGGAACGACTCCTCGATCCTCCAGAGCTCGCGGTAGGCGTCGAGGATGTGGGAGTCCTCCCAGTCGGTCTCGCTCGTGACGACGAGGTAGTAGCCGTCGAGGTTCCCCTCGGCACCGACGGGGCGAGGCTGCCCTTCCAGGTCATATCGGAGGGCCACGAGCGCCAGCCGCTCGTGATCACCACGAACCTCGAGTTCGCGCGCCGGGGAGCCGTCCTCGGCGACGACCAGACGGCGGCTGCCGTGACAGGCCGCGTCTGCCACCACGGGAGGCCCCTCAGGCTCGGCGGCGAGTCCTGGCGCATGAGGCATGCCCTCATATCGGGAGAGGGCATGCCTGAAGGGCAGATGCCCTAGCGGGCCTCAGGCTGCCATTGCGGCACGGGAATTGAACGCCGCATGTCCGGTTCCCGTGCCCGCAGCGTTCATTTCCTGATGATATTCCGGGGGTGGTACCGCTTTTCCGTACCGTTCTCGCTAGGCTGCAAGGGCTGGGCTTTGCCTGTATGCCAAGGGGCCCATCGAGCCCAGCGAGCGCCTGATCCTCTTTGTGTCGTGCCACTCTATGTAGTCATCGATCCTTTTCCCGAGCTCCTCCAGGCTGACGCTCTCCCAGTCCCTCCCGTAGAACATCTCGTTCTTCATGGTGCCGAAGAAGCCCTCTAATGTGCCGGATGCGATTATGTGCCGAGTGGGCGCCG
>NZ_DBHHPX010000076.1:0-4507 GCF_057241865.1 Tractidigestivibacter sp. | reverse complement strand
GCGTCCGGCGGCGGTTGTTTGGCGCGAACGGTGAAATGTAGATTGACGTTAACACCATGCGGGGCGCAGGCCGCGCAAGGGGCCCTCGGGCCCGACGTCGGCCGAGGGGGCGAGGCCGCGCATCGCGGACGGCCGCTGGTCGCCAGAGCAGGCAGACGGCAGGCTCCGCCTCGAGCGCGGCGGCTCGCGCGTCGCGAGCCTCCCCACCATCTGCCGGGACGTCGGCTCAGGCACGTCCGGTGCCCCGGATGCGGCCCCGCAAGGCCGGATGTGCCGCCATCTGCGTAGAGGGGGGCGCGGGGGCCGCGAGGGGAGGCGTGGCAAGGCCAGGGCCTCCCACGAGGCCTCGGAGAGGCTCGGCGGCGTGCGGTCCTGCTTCTGCGAGCCCCGCCACCCCCGGCAGGAGCCCACGGCGGAGAGCGCCGACGGGCCCATCGGGGGGCTCTTCCCCAAGGGCACGGGCTTCCCCAGGGTCACGGGCGGGGGGTGCGGCGGGCCTACGGCCTGGCCAACGACAGGCCGAGGAAGGTCCTGGGGTACAGGACGGCCGACGAGGTCTACCGGGAGCTGTTGCACTCAGCTTGACAAGCCGCCGAGAGATTAATAAAGATGAGGAAATCCCAGCACTTTTGAACAAGGTGATTGGGCGTGAAGCTAGCGTTTTGGAGAGGACGTTGGCATTACTTCGTAATATCTACCTGAGTATTAGCCCGTATCGGCACTGCGGTTGTCGTGCTCCGGCATTGACCGGCCGATAGTCGGTTATTGGGCTTCAGTACCGTCCATATTGCGCTTCGGCAGCGCCTGCTGAAACCGGGCGGCAGGTCGCTCCTGCGGCTGATGGCTTCTTCCTGCCATGTCCCAGCGAGACGAAGGATCTGCTGGTATTGGTGGAGTGGGCATCTGTGCAGAGGATAACCGCTGCAAGTTCCCGCCGTCCCCTGTCCACCAAAAGATTGCAGCTCACCCGGTCTCCTCCGACCCCATGAGCCATGCAATCTCCGCCAGCCTCGCGAGCAGCGGCCACACCTGCCGCATGCAGTGCCATTTCTCTCCTGACCCCCAAATGGAGCATTGCAGGTGATAATATTCTCGATACTGTAGGAAGCCATAGATAAGGGGAGGACGATGATGGAACGAGAGCTGTTGATCAAGCGTATAAAGCAGCTTCTCGTTGTGCACTGCGACTCACTTAAGGTTGATGGCTCCGGCAATCTGCAAGATTCTGCGGTGCTGTCCGAATACTTTTTTCGCGACCTGCTCAACTGCGCCTATGGCTGGCAACTCGTAGACGCCAACGATTCGGTTGCAAACACGCCTGGCTATGACCTGGTCGATGGCGGACGTAAGATTTTCGTGCAGGTGAGTAAGGACGCGTCGAGGGGGAAGATCAAGAAATCGCTAGATAAGATCGATCTCCCCAAATATGCAGGCTATTCGGTCAAGTTCATGTTCCTCGTCGCCAAGGCCCCGAAGTATCAGCCCATGAAAGACAATGATGTTCCAGAAGGTCTTGCCTTCGATATGGGCAGCGACATCATCGACGTCTCTCGGCTCGTGAAGCAGCTCCAATCCCTTCAGGTTGATGACCTCAAGCATGCTGCCGGCATTGTTGAAAAAGAGCTAGGCGTTGCTTCGGTCAATCTCGAAAAAGTACCCTCTGCTCTAGCTGCGGTGGTCAAGACCCTCCTGACAAAAGGACATCTCGAAGAACAGCCTTGGAAGGATCCGATGCCTTTCGAGATTGTCGCGAAGATTCGGGCAAACAGTCTCGGTGAGCTAGAGAGCCACATTCAGGAAGTTTCGGCGTACACGCCTTATCTGGAGACGATTTACCAAGTCTACGACGAATCTGGCACCAATGGGCGACTCGCCATGCTCAATATGCTGAACGGCGAGTATGTGAAGGCGCACCTCGCCAGCCAGAACCCTTACGAGACATTCTTCGCTCTGGAGGATGCGCTTGAAAGGCAGATTTCTGATGACGGGGATATTGCACGCATAGACGATGCCACGAGGTTGCTTTGCATCGATATCGTCCTCGTAGATGCGTTCATGCGCTGCCGGATTTACAAAGGGCCTGACATTCTCATGCAGCCTGCGAAGATGAGCGGGGCCGACCATGATCCTCGCTAGAGACTCAAGGCCGGAGGATATGCTCTACTGCATTGGCGCATGGATTCTGGACGCACTTTCGAGGTCCAGAGGAAAAGGCGGGTTCACACAGGCGGAAACGGTGTACGACGCACTCAGAGATGAATATAGGATCTCGCCTACGAGCTTCCAACTTGGCATTGACTGGCTGTTCCTCCTGGGCGCTGTCGAAAAGAACGAAGAGGGGGAAATCAGGCTATGTTCATAAAACGCCTTGCCGTGTCATCGGTGGACGGCATGCTCCGTGACATCGAATTTGGCCCTGGTCTCAATCTCATCGTCGATGACACACCGGAGTCCGCGCAATCCACCGCCACTGGCAACAATGTGGGCAAGACCACGGTGCTGAGGCTCATCGACTACTGCCTCGGTGCGGAGGCCAAGCCGATTTACGCCGATCCCGAGAACCCAAGAAACGTCTACCAGCTCGTGAAGGACTACCTTAGGGTCAAGCACGTCCTGATTCATCTCGAGCTCGTTACCGACCTGTCATCGGCGAATCCTGAAACCTTGACGGTCGAGCGCAATTTCCTGCAAGGCAAGCAGTGCATAAGGACCATCAACGGCACACAGACGCCGGCCAAGGAGTTCCTGAACCTCCTTTCGGAAGAGCTCTTCCCCTCCCTCCCCATTGGCGAGAAGCCCACCTTCCGTCAAGTCATCGGCCACAACATCCGCATCGACGACTGGGCGCTCTCGCACACTCTGGCGTTCCTGCACCAGAACACGGCAGGGGTCGAGTACGAGCCGCTTTACCTGTTCATGCTGGGCTGCACGGAAAAGGACGCGGCCGAAAAACAGCGTCTAGCCTTGAAGAAGAAGGAGGAGTTCGCCTTTGCGAAGAAGGTGAGCCCCGGCAGGGACGAAGGCTTCTATGAGACGGCGATCGACGTCCTCGACAACGAGATAGCCGCCCTTGAAGACAAACGATCGCACCTCGCCGTTGCTGAGAACTACGCAGACCTCCTCACCGAGTCCGACAGCTTGGCCATCCGTATCGCCCGCCTCCGCTCGGAGTTGAGCCGGGTGGAGATACGCATCGGGCTTATCCATGACGCAGAACGGTCAATTGAAGACGCGCGCTCGACCGTCGATGTGGAACAGCTCAGATTCCTGTATGACGAGGCTTCTGCCTTGGTGCCGTCCATCCAGAAGTCTTTCGAGCAGCTGGTCGCGTTCCATAACGGAATGCTGGAGGAGCGTGCCAAGTTCATCAAGAGGGACCTTCCAGAGCTAGGGCAGCGTCAGAAAGGCCTTCGTCAAGACCTGGATGCACTCCTTGAGCAGGACAAGAAGGTCTCGGGCGAGCTCTCCTCCAAAATCTCTTCCAAGGAGGCCGAGGATCTGCTCGTGGAGATAAACGGTAAATACCAGCAGAAGGGTGAGCTGGAAGGGCTGCTCAAGCAGCTGAGGGAGTCCCACGCCAGGCTGGAGGACATCGACGAGCGCATCGCCGAGATAGACCGGCAGGGCGAAGAGGCGGGGCAGGACGAAAAGATACGGCAGAGGCTTTCCGTCCTGAACAGAGCCTTCGGCCTCGTTTCGCAGACACTTTACGGTGAGACCTACTTTGTGAGACCGGAACACAAGACGGACAAAAGCGGGGTCCCCTACTTCTCATTGAGAGTCGACGCCACGAACATAAGCTCGGGCAAGAAGCAGGGTGAGGCGCTCTGCTTTGACATCGCCTACACGCGCTTTGCAGACGAGGAGGACATCGACTGCCTGCACTTTGTTCTGAATGACAAGAAGGAACTGGTCCATGGCAACCAGCTCAGAAAGATTGACGAGGTGGCGCGGGATAACAATGTCCAGGTGATCATCTCCATGCTGCGCGACAAGCTGCCCGATGAACTGGTTCAAAACCCCGACTTCGTCGTGCTCTCCCTCTCGCAGGAAGACAAGTTCTTCAAAATCGAGGGGCATCCTTTGGTGAAAAGTAGTTAGGCCATGAAAGAGCCTGAACCTCGCACCTCCTACAATGCCCACAAGGAGTCCTTATGTGCCTGAGCACATAATCTTTCAGCGACCGCATTGTCGTGACAGATGCCAGTTCGGCTCACGGAGAACCTCATGTCGTGCGCGGTAGCTCATGCGGCAAGCTCGGCGCCCGCGTGCTGGCTGCCACGGTCGTTGCGGAATATGGCCCCTCCGGCCACGTATCCGCGCGAATATGCCATCCTGGGGGCGAAGGCGACAAGTCCTGCCCCCATGTTGTCCCGCATGCTCCAGCCGGCCACCATGCGCGTGGGTAGTGTCGGTGTGAACTGGCTGGGTTCGTTCGACACGGATTTGCTCTTGCTACCGAAAGCCCCTGCCTGATGGTGTCCCCATCCTAGCCTTCCCGCATCCC
>NZ_DBHHPX010000075.1:0-4687 GCF_057241865.1 Tractidigestivibacter sp. | reverse complement strand
GCCACCTGCCCACCAGGCAGTAGAAGGCGAGGCTGGCGACCAGCAGGACGACCCACTGGATATGGCGAGAGATGCGGCCTACCAGGTAGTAGGCCGCAAGCGAGGCTGTGAGGAACAGCACGAACGAGAGCGAGAGCAGATCCAACGGTCGGCTCCTAGCCCTCCTCGTCCACCAGGCGCTTCACCATGTCGAGCATGGCCTGTGCGCTGTTGAAGTTGTCAGGGACAATGTCCTTGGCAGGCACCGAGACGTCAAACTCGTCATTGATGGAGCTGATGATGGAGAGGATGTCGAAGGAGTCCAGCACGCGGTCGTCCACGAGCGTTGTGCAATTCGCGTAGTCGACATTACCCTTGACGTCCTCGAGCAGTTCGATCATATGGCCGAGCGTCAGATCGTCATCCATGGTTGCCTCCAAATGTCCAACAGATTTCGTAGCAAGCGATGAAAGTCTATCGCAGCCGAGGCACGGGGAGCCCCTAGCAGCAGTTGCTATTCCAAGTCTCCATGTGCTCGCGGACCACTCGGACCCCACGGGCGTCGCGCAGGGCGACGAGGGGCATGGTCCGGCTGAGGAAGAGGTAGATGCCTTCGGTCACGGAGTAGGCGCCGATGTTGTCGAAGGCGAGAAGGTCGCCCACGCGCAGGTCAACGAAGGGGGCCTTGCGCACCAGCACGTCAGCCGTGGTGCAGAGGCTGCCACAGAGTGCCCAGTCACGGGCGTTGTCCGCGTCCTCCCCCGCCTTCACGCGTGCCTCGTGCGAGAGGTTGCGGATCCTCGGCTCCTTCATGCCCATCATCTGGCCAAAGTACGTCACGTGGTTCATGCCGCCATCGATGAAGGCGTAGCTCGTGCCCTCGTTGTCCTTCTCGTCCACGATGCGTGCCAGGTAGTGACCGCACTCGGTGGCCAGGAAGCGGCCCATCTCCACCTGCAGCTCCACGCGCTCCGCCATGGCCGCGAGGTCTGGCGCGAGCTCGCGCGCGGGTGTCAGCGTATCCGAGAAGTCCTGGCCCTCGAAGAGCGGCACGGCAAGTCCGGGACCATACTCGAGGCGCTGCGCCCGCCAGCCATGATTGCGCTCGAGCTCGTCCATAAGCTCGGCGAGCATGGCGAGCTCCTTCTGCTGCCACTTGAGCTTGGCGCGCTGGGTGCCCACGAAGTAGTGGATGCCCACAAGCTCGCAGCCCACAAGCTCGTCTCTGTGGTCGACGGCGCGGAGAAGGTCTTCTCGACTCATGCCAAACTGGCTGCCGCCGTTCAGGCGCAGCAGCGTGGGTACGCGCATGCCGACAGCAGCCGCCTCGGCGTCAACCAAGGCCAGCTGGCCGAGCGACTCGGCTGTGAAGGTGCCCGCGCCAAAGCGCAGGGCCTCGCGCACGTCCGCAGCCTGCTTGCACACACCCGAGTAGATAATGCACCTCGGGTCCACGGCGTCACGCTCGCAGATGGCCAGCTCACCAGGACTGCAGACCTCAAGGGCATAGCCGTGCGCCATCGCCGTGGGCACGAGAAACGGGTTGGCCTTGACCGAGTAGCACAGGTCGACCTTTGGCCCCCAAATCTCCCGCACGGCATCAAGGCGCGTGCCAAGCGCCTCGGTGTCAAAGACGTAGGTGGGCGTCCCCAGCGCGTTTGCGCAGGCGAGAAGCTCGTCGTTGGTCATCATTGCCTTCCCATCTCGTCAAGGGCCTTGCGGTCGATCTTGCCGTTCTTGGTGAGCGGCATCTGGTCCACGCGGCGCACGTGGTTGGGTTCCATGTAGGGAGGAAGCGCCATGGACAGTGCGTCTGCCAGGCCCTTCTCGTCAATCGTACCCATATAGTACAGGCGGATGCGCTTGCGGCGATGGTCGTAGGTGCAGCAGGCACGCCCGACGCCGTCGGTTGCCTGTGCTGCGGCCTCGATGTCACCCAGCTCGATGCGCTGGCCCATATGCTTGATCTGGAAGTCCTTGCGCGACGAGTACACCAGGTTGCCATCCTGGTCGTAGGTCGCAAGGTCGCCAGTACGATAGATGGGCTCGAGCCAGCGGCTGTTCAGCGGGTTCTGCGCGAAGGCCGCCGCAGTGCGCTCGGCGTCTCCAAGGTAGCCCAGGCCCAGTGCCGTGCCCGAGACGCAGACCTCGCCTTCCACGCCCGGCTCCGTGACCCCGTGGCCCTCCTCGTCCAAGAGGAAGACGCGCTCGTTGGGGAAGGCCCTGCCCATGGGGATGACCTCGTGCTTGCCAAACTCGCGCTCCACCACGTAGTACGTGCAGTTGCACGTGATCTCGGTGGGGCCGTAGAGGTTCACGTAGGTGGCGTCGGGCAGGTAGCGGCGCCATACTGCCAGCTGCTTGGGCGGCATGACCTCGCCCGAGAAGAGCACGCGACGCACCGTGGTGGGCACGCGGTACTCAAAGCCGTTCATGATGGAGACGAAGCACATCGCCGAGACCGCCCAGATAAGCGTTGTGACCTGGTTGTCTGCCAGGTAGTCCATGAGCCTGGTGGGCTGCGTGAAGTACGTGCGCGGTACCAGCTGCAGCCGGGAGCCGCAACGAAGCGCCGAGTAGATGTCCTTCACCGAGACGTCGAAGTCAAAGGGCGCCTGATTGGCAATAACGTCGCACTCGCCAATGCCAAAGATCTGGTCGAACACGGGGATGAAGTCGATGACCGAGCGGTGTGAGACCACCACGCCCTTAGGCGTACCCGTGCTGCCGCTCGTGAAGTTCACGTAGAGCGGGTCCACATCCAACGCCTGGGCGCGCCTGCGGGCGAGAAGCCCCTCGTCAACAGGGCCTTCCACGATGTCCTCGATGCGCGCGATCTCGACGCCCTCATGCCCGAGAAGCTCCTGCGCCCGTGCTGCGTTCTCGGCATCGGTGAGCACGCAGGATGGCGCGAGCGCGTCGACAATGGCGTGAACGCGGCCCCCCGGCTGGCGGATGTCAATCACCGAGTAGAACCCGCCCGCATAGACGGCGCCCAGCATGCAGGCAAGCGCACCGCAGCTCTTCTCGAGAAAGAGTGCCACGGCCTGGCGGGGCCTCGTGCGCCCCGCAAGCCACGTACCAGCCGCCTGGGCCTCGCGGTGCAGCTCGCCATAGGTGAGGCTTGCGTCCGGATCGGCCACGGCCACGCGCTCCGGCGTTGCCACGGCCGTGGCCTCGAGCCATTCGATCACGTTTCTCATTCTTCTTCCTTCCTGTGCCAGGTGCCTGTGTGGGGCTGCCTAGCTCGAGATGTCTACCAGGCAGTAGCGTTCGTAGCCCATGGTCGTGCCTGCCTTGCGCACGCAGACTTCGACCTGCCCCGAGCACGGGGGAGTCTGGTCCCGAGGGATGGTGCAGGTGTCGCTTGCCCCCCAGTCCTGGATGACCGTCGTGCCTCCGTTCTCGCCCACAGACGAGAAGCGATACTCCACCTGCACGCTGGAGCCCGTATAGGCTGTCGCCGTCACGACGGTGTCGGTTTCCTCCAGGGTAGTCGTGGCAGTCACCGCCGAGATGGCGTCAATGGAGGCAAGGTAGCCATCCCACTGGTCGTAGGGATACGTGAGGTCCGAGACCGAGCCGCCTGCGTCTAGCGTTGCGAGCGCCTGGGCAAACGCCTGCGAGAAGCGGGCGGCTCCGTCGTGGTTCAGGTGCTCGCCGTCGTAGAAGTCGGTGTCCTCGGGGGTATACCAGCTGCTCTTTGCCATGTTGGCGTCGATGAGGGTGCCCCCGCCCTCCTCGACCACGCTCTCAAGCCGCGACATCTGCTCGGGGTACGCATCACCGTAGGCAAGCACGTTGAAGGCCGGGCGCGGCGTGGCCACGACCACGAGCTCAACGCCATTCTCGCGGCACAGATCGCAGATGTCCTGGATCCAGTCGAGGCCCTGCTGGTCAAAGCCTGCCGGCTCGTCTCCCTTCACCGAGATGTGATCCTGTGCCGTGGAATAGTCGAGCACGCCGTCGTAGTTGCCGTAGCCCTTGCCGTAGTAGGTCCAGCCGTTCATGACGCGCTCGGCGGCCTCGACGGGTGCCGTGCCGCTCAGGCGGTCGCGAAGGTTGGTCAAGATGTGCCTGGCATCGAGCTCCACGTGGTTGTAGCCCCAGGGGAAAAGCGCACAGATGGAATCCGGCCCGTCGAAGAACGATGCGCTGGTGAGGAGCCTCCCGTAGTCCGCCACGGCCTGGGGGAGGGGCTCGCCCTGCATCTTGGCGCGCGTGAAGGCCACGTGCGAGCCCGGCCATTCGACCGTCGAGATCGACTCGTAGTCCACGGCAAGAATCACCCGACGCACGTGGTGGTCCTCGATGGCCTGCCTGGCCGCGGTGTAGGAGTCGTCGAGCGGCTGGGCGGGCGTTGCCATCGAGAAGGTGCTGGTGCCAAGCGCCGCGTCGAGGACGCCCGGGTCGAGGGCGCGCTGGGCGGTCGAGGAGCCCACCACCACGGTGTCGATGCCCTCCCCCGCCGCGCGGTACTCGTCCCACATCACGTTTGCCAACGAGCTGTAGAGCTCGAAGCCCAGGTTGGTGAGGACATTTGCCGCAACGATAAGCAGGACGATAACGGCGACCTCGATTGCGCGGCGCCAACCATGACGCGGTGCACGGGGCTGGCGTACGGGAGTTGCGGGAGTCTCGGCCGTGAGGGTCTTCTCGCTAGAAGTTCGCATACATGAACCCCCCGGAGGCGTTCTGGGTGAGGAAG
>NZ_DBHHPX010000074.1:0-4896 GCF_057241865.1 Tractidigestivibacter sp. | reverse complement strand
CTCCGAGAGGGCGGGGCCCTCCGCAGGGCCTGGGCGCCCGCCCCGGGACGACGAGGCCCACCGGTGCCCGCCCGCCATCCCGGGCATGGGCCCCAAGGCGGCGTCAGCGCTCGCCACGCCGATCGGCATGTCGCCCTCCCCCGGGGACGGCAGGCTCGCCGCATGCTGCGGCCTCGTGCCTGCGGACCACGGCTCGGGATCGTCCATCAGGCCGCAGAGGGATGCCCGCGGAGGCAACAAGGCGCTCAAGACCTCCTCGTATTCGGCTGCGACTCCCTCGTGGGGACGAAGAGGCGCTTCGGGAGGTACTGCGATGCCTGCGTCGCGAGGGGCATGAGGCACAACAAGGCGCTCAAGGCAGTGGCACGCAAGAGGCTGCGCGTCATCCATGCAGTGGTGCGCGACCGGGTGCCATATGTGGAGCCGCCGGCGGACGTTGTAGAAAAGCCGCCTGCTACGGCTTGACAAAACTATAGGGACACCCCCCGCGATAAATCGGTCTCTCGAGTGGGCATGGGTGACACGAGTGGACATCCGAGGTCACGCGGAATACACCCTGTGACAGCACGTGACAACAGCCAGAACGCTTCATTTTGTAACACCACGGCCCGGATGTTGTGTCATCCTCGAGAGGACGTGGGAAAGAAATCGCAAGAGACGCCTTTGTACGTACATTTCATGTACTCCCAAAGGCTGGTTCAGGTCGCAAAGCTCCCTGAGACCATCCGCGAGGCTCTGCCCCGCACCCTGGCCGCGTGTGCACGTGGAAAACATAAACGTCACGAGAGTTGAAGCCCGAACAGGCGAGAGGAGAAGAGCTCATGGCATCGAGAACGAAGCGTCTTGAGATACGGGTGTCCCAAGATGAGCTGGATGCCATTTGCGAGCGGACAAAAAGAGCCGGCCTTCTGACCAGAGACGGGGAGCCCATCGTCTCCGATTATGTCCGCAGAAGTGCGCTCGGCCATGGCGCGGCAGCAAATCTGCGGCCCGTCTACGGGGCCCTGCACTGCATCGTCTCCGCAAGCGACGGCATCGAAGGCGAGCGGCGCGAGCAGATCCGCGCCGCCCTCGCAGAGGCGTTCGAGACGCTAGACGGGCTTAGCGACAGGACGCGGGTGTAGCCATGGCGATGCTCAAGGCCATAGGGCAAGGGCACACCAGGCCCGTCGAGCTTGCGGAGACCGGAGGCGCCTCCGGGCACAGGGGCTCCGCGAAGGACCTAGACGACTATCTTGCTTGGGAGCCGAAGCGCGAGCGTCGCAGCAAGCGCATCGAACGCTACCTTGAGAGCGGACACGACCATCCGGCCGCTGCCTCGCCTTCAGCAAGACCGATGCTCTCCTCTACTCGGGAGAGCACGGCTGGGCAGAGGAGATGGACCGCACCCGCGAGCAGATGGAACTCACCAAGCGCGCGAACGCCCGCACCTACTACCACTACGTAATCTCCCCTGACCCGGCGGACCATGTGGGCGCGGAGGAGCTGCGCGACCTCGAGCTCGAGTGGATCGCCAAGTGCCTGCCCGGCACGCAGGCGGTGGTCTCCGTGCACGATGACAACGCGGGGCACATCATGCACGCGCACGTCGTCGTGAACGCGGTCTATCCCGCGACGGGCAGGCGCGTCCACATCACCGACCGCGAGGCGCAGAGGCAGGCACACGTCCTCCAGGAGCTCTGCTTGGAGCACGGCATGACGGCGATGCCCGACAAGATGGAGCAGGACCAGGCGTAGCGCAGGTAGAGGTGGGCGCGCGAGAGCACAGCCGAGCAGAGGCTCGCCGCGCGCGGCAAGTCCTGGAAGCAGGACATCCGCAACGCCATCGACGCCTGCTGCAAGACGTCCGCGAGCTGGGGGAACTTCACGTACCGCATGGCGTGCATGGGCTACCGCGTGCGCGTCGGGCGCGGCGGCGAGGTCACCTACTACCACCCCAGAAGCTCGGGACACGATCTGCGCGTGCGCGGGATCCGCCTGGGCGACGCCTACGCGAGAGAGGGCGTCACCGCGAGGTTCGAGGGCATCTCCGATGGCCGTGAGCTCGCCTCTGCCGCTGCGAAAGCGCGCATGAGGGCCGAGGAGCTCGCCGAGAACATGGAGGGCGCCAGACCACCCTCAAGCGCCTGAGCGAGACCTATGAAAAGGCACAGGGGGCTGCGCGCTTGCGCGTAGAGGTACGAGACCTCCCTGTCGGCGCATGGCTGCCCGCGACGAGGCGCAAGCGCAACGAGCTCGAGCAGAATGCGGCACTCCTGGAGCATGATGTGGACGCCGTCCTCGCCATGCCCACTGTGCCCGAAGCCGTGTCATCGCTGCACCTGGACGGGAAGACATGCGAGGAGAAGCTCGAGGGCCTCGTGAGGCTCGCGCGCCATCAGGTCGACGGCGCGGAGAGGGCGAGCGAGGCGGAGCGCGTGAGGCTCGAGACCATCATCGACGCCGCGAAGACCGCACGGTGCAACGCGCACTCCCATAGGCGGGCGGGCGCACGACCAGGGCAAGGGCCGTTGAGACTCGCGCCGGGCGCCCAGATGCCGCGCGTGGAAGAGGCCTCACGGGCGCATGACGAAGTGGCGGAGGTACTCGTGGCCATCGCCTCCGCCCGCGCACGTCAAGAGGGAGCCGAGCAGCTCGCCTCGGTGGACGCCGCGATAGAGCGCATGAGCGCCACAGCGCACCAGGTGCGCCAGGACACCGCAAGAGTCACAGGCGTCTATAGCGAGGTTTCCGAGCAAGCGCCCTCGGCCGCCGACGTGAGGGAGAGCGTGCGTGCGGCACGTGCCGGTCTGAAGACACACAGCACAACGACAACGGACGCGGCCAAACATAGAAGATGAGACCTCTGGCGATTCTTCTCTCTAGTGGATCGAGGGGCCTTCGAACATAGGCACGCTGGATTGTCTAGGACTTTATATAAACGTATGACTGGGGCGCGCAGCGTACCCCATATTCCTTCAGCGGCTTGGGAGAGTCAAATTTCACCACGTTTCCGATGCCAATGGCGTATGCCTTCTCACATCCTCTGAAATAGTTGAAAAAGCTCTTCTTCCCTATTCCGTCTGACCCATATGTGCTGTTCCATACCTCCTGAGGAGAGGCCTCGAGCGTCTTGCCAATCTGGGCCTCGGCAACGACCTTGCTAGTAGGACTCGTCTCATAGATGACAATCGTGTCCACATCAGAGCGGGCAAATATCCTTTTACGAAACTCGAAGGTCTTCTCACCGTTTAAGATCCTTTGCACGTACTCCGGTTTAATCGATAACATAACCTTCATTTGCTTCCCCTAATTTCAATAGCGTCTCAAATTGCGACTCATGTAAGCTCTCGCAGTTCAGCCTTTTGCCCGTTATCGCACCGCTTTCGAGGAGCCTTTTCCTAATTTGAATAGTCAACCCGAGTGCGGATAGAGACGGCCCGATCGGCCTGGCCGCCAGGCACGCCTGATGGTATGGTCGCATCGCCAAACACGAAGCCGCCAGCGGGCCCATCCGCCTTCGTGCTTGGCGACACCCTGGGCGGACGGGCCCGCTGGCGGACATGTTGAGTGACCATGCCGCGCCGCGGGAACCCCTGCGGCGCCATGGCGGAGGGGCTGTCGGCTGCCCAGTTCGCCGAACTCGCCTCCGCTGTCGCCGCGAGAAGGTGCCGTGAGGAGGTCGGAATCGGCACGTTCGACGAGGCGGCCGACGCCTGGAGGCCCGCCCCCGGATGCCCCTGGTGCCACCACGGGCACAACTGCCACGATTCGTCCGGCTCATGTGCTACGACGCCCAGCTCGACCCCGCTGCTAAAGGCATGCGGCATCTCCCACCAGGCCGCCTTCGAGTGGCGGCGCAGGGCGGTGGCCACGCCCGGCGGCTACCAGCAGCGCGTGGCGTTGCGCGGCAAGTGCTGGACAGGCGAGATGCACATCGAGGGCCCGACCCTCAAGAACGCCGCCGGATGCCACGCGATGCGTAGGGCTGTCGCGCAACCTCATATGCGTCTCCGTGGCGATCGGCGTGCACGGGAACCCTGCTGCGGCCGTGTGCGGGCACGGCAGGCCGAGCGGGAAGGGGGTCAGGGGGGCGCTGGAGGGCCGCACAGCCGAGGGGGCCACGACCATGCATGACAGGGAGCGCGCCCACGGCCCCCCCGTCAGGGCGGCGAGGGGGGCCAGCGTCGCATACAAGGCCGACACCGAGGATCCGGGCTATCTTGAAGGCATGAAGATGGTCAACAGCCTGTGCGCCTGGATGAGGCGCTTCGTGGAGGGCTGCGTGGGCATGAAGGCCTCGGGCCTCCAGGGGCATCTCAACTGGTACGCCTATCTCTTCCGGGTCAAGCAGGCTGACGAGAGACGGCCGAAGGCTGCAAGGGCCCTCCGCCATCTGATGCTCACCAAGGCGCATTGCCGCAGTCCAAGGAAGCGCAAGCATCCGCACTCTGGCTGACTATTCAAAAGTACTTTTAATGGGTCAAGTTCTGCTAGGGGGTCGGTAAAGACATGAGAGGGATGGTGTGACGCCTATGTTGAAAACTCCCCCGCGATCTTCCGAGAACTGCTCTTTTAGGTACCTGTCACATCTTAACCTACCAATCGGAAATATCAGAAAGACAACTACAGAACCGCAAAAGACGGACCGGATGAGTTAGAGATTGTGTGCAGAAACGAGTACATGTGTTCTGAACTGTGTGCGCGTAAGGAGAAAGCTCAGGGTAACAAGTACCCTGAGCTGCGATTACATGGTGCGCCCTGAGGGGGTCGAACCCTCGACCTTGGGATTAAAAGTCCCCTGCTCTACCAACTGAGCTAAGAGCGCACGCTCCACAGCCAAGGCGGCTGCAGCAGCGCAATTCTACCACGCCTATGGTGCGCAGCGGCGCATGCGTGATCCCTTTCGTGCCGACA
>NZ_DBHHPX010000073.1:0-4951 GCF_057241865.1 Tractidigestivibacter sp. | reverse complement strand
CATCAAAGCATCCGGTATCCGGCTCTCAGATGCAACGACTTGAAGATAGGAGGCATCATGCCCAGGATTATCTCGAGCACAAAGCTCCGCAACGAGTACAACGAAATCTCGAGCCAGGCTCACAGGGATCCGGAGCCAATCTTTGTGACCAGAAACGGCAATGGAGACCTCGCCATCATGAGCATAGAAGCCTACGAGGCGCTGGCTCGGCGTGCCGAGCTCGTGAACATGCTGGCAGCAGGCCACGCCGACGTCGAGCGCGGACGTACCGTCGACGCAGATGAGGCACTTTCTGCTCTGCGCAGGGAGTTCTCCAGATGAGCGCATGGCGGGTACGCCTGACGGATATGGCGGTGGCGGATATCAGAGAGGCTGCAGCCTACATGGCTGATCAGCTTGCAAATCCGATGGCTGCCGATGACTTCTTGGACGAGGTGCAGGCCAAGGTGGACATGCTCAAGAAGAGCCCCGAATCATATGCCCGCGCAAGAGACTTCGACTTGGCGAAGGCTGGCTACCGATGGTGTCCTGTCGGGAGCTTCCTGATGTTCTTCATCGCAGACGATACTCATCACTTTGTGTGTGTCGAGAGGGTGCTTTTCGGGGCACGAGACTGGAAGTCGCTGTTGTGACATGCACTCCCTATTCGGCCTGTTGAACAGCTGAAACCCAGAGCGGGCTGGCTGTCTGCCTCGAAACATGTACTGGCTTCTTGCTCAATTCCGAGCCTTTGCAGTGCGATTGGGGGCTGCTCCTAGATACGAGCCTACTATTCTAGGTTTTCGCAGTCTTACGTCCTGCCTTCAGGGCGATTGCCACGCCGATTGCCGTGAGGATGACGAAGACAACGACAGGCAGACAGTCAGGTGTCGAGAGCTCGGCGACAGTTGTAGAAGAACGGCACGGAGGTGGCAAAGCCCGCTTCGGCGAGGATGTCGGCCGCATAGGAAGCAGGCAGGCGGGTGGCACTCGTGAGGATGAAGTAGTCGCCCTTGAAGTGCCGGTATATGTGCCCGCGAAGGACCTCGTAACCCTCGGCCGGACGACCCTCGTCCCTCTCGTCCTTTGGCTCCGCTATGTCTCCCCAGTCGCGATGTCCTTCCCGCCATGGCATGTCCCCCAACCGCACGTACTTTTCATTGTATTGAGCATATTTACTCAGTACATTGAGTAAAATTACTCAGTACATTGAGAAACGCAAGGAGGTCGCCATGTTCCAGCGACATCAAGTCAAAACGATCGTCTCGCGCATGAACGAGGCCGACAACCCACTCATACAGGTGGTTGTTGGCCCAAGGCAGACGGGCAAGAGCACGATGCTCTCCCAGGCGTTGGACCAGATAGAGATGGACCACATCTACGTGAGTTCCGACGAGGCGATCGTTTCGAGTCCGGAATGGCTGCAGACCGAATGGCAGCAGGCGCGCAACATGACGGCCGGCGGATTGCGTCCTGTGGTACTGGTGGTGGACGAGGTCCAGAAGGTTCCGCACTGGCCCACGGTCGTAAAGTCCCTGTACGATGCGGATCGGCGCAACGGCACTCCCGTGCGCGCGGTGCTCAGCGGCTCGTCCTCCCTGCTGCTGCACAAAGGCTTGGAGGACTCGCTCATGGGGCGTTTCGAGCTCATCAGGTCCTCCCACTGGAGCCTCGAGGAGTGCTCTGAGGCCTTTGGCTACAGCCTAGAGGAGTACCTCTTCTTTGGCGGATACCCTGGTGCCGCTCGATTCGCAAGCAACGAAGTGCGCTGGGTCTCGTATGTGCGCGACTCTATCATCGAACCAACCATCTCCCAGGATGTGCTTTCCCTTGGGGAGGTCAGGAAGCCTGCCCTCATGCGGGCGCTCTTCAGGCTGGGTGCCACGTACTCCGGCCAGGAGCTCTCATACAACAAGATGGTCGGCCAGCTGCAGGATGCGGGAAACACCACCACGCTCGCGCATTACCTTGACCTCCTGGGCAAGGCGGGTATGCTGTGTGGCCTTCCCAAGTTTGACGAGAAGGCAGCGACACGCCGCAAGAGCTCCCCAAGGCTCATGGTGTACGACACGTCCCTCATGACCGCGACGGACGGGTTGGGCAGGTCCGTCTACGCTGCAGACCGCGCAAGGCGCGGTCATCTGATCGAGTCTGCTGTTGGGGCGCGGCTTCTGGCACGCGCACCCGAGGAGGGCTTCGAACTCTATTGGTGGCGAGAGGGCAACAGCGAGGTCGACTTCGTTGCGGTACGGGGAGCATCGATCTCTGCAATTGAGGTCAAGGGCGGCAACGAATCGCGACAGGGAGGAATGACGAAGTTTCTCCTGCAGCACCCCCAAGCAAGGCGCGTGACCGTTGGGGGGAGTTCCTCGGGCGCATGCACTCTGGACGACTTCCTGCGCGACCGCGTGCCGCTGTTCTACTAGGCGGCGCGGGGGCGGGGGGGGGCGCTGCCATGTCCCCGCCTAACGTGCTGTGGCGTTGAAACTGTCAGGCATTACCATTCTCGCGACGGCGAAGTGCGACGGCACCGGTGACCAGCGCCACGCCCACGACGACGATGCCCAAGAACTGAGAGCTGCCCGCCCTGTCTAAGCCTCGCCAAGCGTAAGTATTGACCCCATGGGTTTCGCATAGGCCTGGGGGTGCGCGTATGCAGCTTGGCTTCTCGATGGTCGGCGTCGTGTTCCTGCTGATGGTCCTCTACGAGTTCGCTTGGGCACGCTACTTCGGAGGCGGTGGGACGCTCACCGGTATGTACCAGCCCCTCGGCCCGATACTCGTGCCCATCGCGAGCCTGCCCGTGGCAGCCTTCGTTCTCCTAGGCATTTGGTACCAGTCTCCCATTGCGGTAGTCGTCGCCGCCATGCTCGGGATTGGCCACACCGGCATCCACCTCGCACACCTCCACGAGCTCACGGGGCTCTAGCGCTAGCCGATAAGAGCGACAGCAGGATGCCCCGACGCCTCAGTGAGGGATGCCGAGGCATCTCGGCTTGCGCCAAGGAGACGAGCCCGCTACTTGCGGAGCACCGAGATGCGCTGCTGCACGTGGTTGCCGCTCTCGATCTCGTCGACCATGGTCACGCCGCCGCACTTGCGGAGCTTGGCGGCGAGCCTGCGCCGCCGACCGTTCTCGCGATTTCTCGTCGTTTACGGGGCCTCGAATGTTGGCCCCAGCTTACGAACGTGTTGCAGAGCGCAACACGTTCGGCGACGTTTCTGTGACGTCCTGCGCTCGTCACACATTCGTGTGCGATTGTGTGACGGTTTGCAACACATTCGGTGAAGAGGCGTTGGCTTTGCTGAGGTAGGCGATAGCGGGTCTCGGAGTCGTGAATCCCCACTGCTATGATTGGTCCACGTACAACCCCACAACGCGAAGGCGGAAATGCACGACATCTGGAACCCCTGGCATGGCTGCACCAAAATCAGCGAGGGCTGCGCGCGATGCTACATGTTCTCCATGGACAGGGCCCGCGGTCTGGATGGCGGCGTGGTGCGGCGCAACAAGACCACGTTCGACTACCCGCTGCAGCGTGACCGCTCGGGTGCGTACAAGGTGAAAAGCGGCGAGTTCATCCGCGTGTGCATGAACTCCGACTTCTTCGTCCCGGAGGCCGATCCATGGCGAGAGGAGGCGTGGAACATCATCCACGCGCGTCCCGACGTGAAGTTCTTCCTGCTGACCAAGCGGCCCGAGCGCATGGTGGAGTGCCTGCCCGCCGACTGGGGCCAGGGCTGGGACAACGTGATGCTCAACGTCACTTGCGAGAACCAGCGTCGTGCCGACGAGCGCATCCCGCTGCTCCTGGCCACACCGGCCGCCCACAAGGGCATCATGTGCGCGCCGTTCATCGGGGCGGTGGACATTGAGCGCTATCTCTGCGCTGGCGACCAGGCCAAAGACGCAAACGCAGCCGGCCGTTCGTACAAGACTCCCGACGGGCTTACGGTGCGCGGCTGCGGTATCGAGGAGGTGAAGTGCGGGGGCGAGAATTACGAGGATCCGCGCCCGTGCCACTTCTCCTGGGTGCAACGGCTTTCCGCGCAGTGCCGCGCGCACGACGTCACGTTCGCCTTCATCGAGACGGGGACCCGCTTCGTCGTGGGCGGCCGCGAATACTATCTGCCCAAGAAGTCCGTGCAGGCCCGGCAGGCGTATCGCTCGGGGGTCGAGCACGCCGGAGCGCCCCCGCAGTGGCGCCTTACCGACCCGCTGGGGCTGCCTCTGCCGCCCGAGTGCCTGTACCAACCCCGCTACCGTACGCGCTGCATGTCGTGCGGCAGTCACCTCATCTGCAATGGCTGCTGCAATTGCGGTCTCTGTGGCGAGCCGCCCGAGCAGCTGCGCCCTTGGAGCGGTGCCTGACTGGAATGCCGGCTGTGCCGCCGTGGCTGCGGAAATGCATTACGGCAAGCAGGCACTGGCAGGCATCGGCGTGACAACGCCGATGATTCTGGCAATCTCCGTCTTTTCCGTAGACCACATGAACATTGCGATGCAGCCCTTGCTGGGACTGGTGCAAGGAGCCCAGCCGCTGCTCAGCTACAGTCTGGGCACAAGGAGCATCCCTCGCGTGAAGGAGGCGTTCCGGTTGCTGCGTGTCTGGTCGGTCCCGCACACTTTCTGGCGAGTATGCACAGACGGTGCCGCTGCGGGTCGTGGTCCACCGTGACCTGCGAGAACCCCACCTGTGCCAGGTGGTCGTGGAGCTGCTCCGCCGTGTAGATCTGCAGGCTGTCGATAATCTTCTTCCATTTGTCATCGGAGGGATTCGTGCCGTCCGACTCGTTCACGATGAGGAATGCTCCGCCGTCCGCGAGCACGCGATGCACCTCCGCAAAGCTCTCGACCGGACCCGGCCAGAAGTACACCGTCTCGAACGCCGTCGCCAGGTCGAAGGTGCCATCCTCCAACGGCAGGTGGCTGACGTCTGCCTCCAGCAGCTCACAACGGCCCTCCGTCACG
>NZ_DBHHPX010000072.1:0-5149 GCF_057241865.1 Tractidigestivibacter sp. | reverse complement strand
CCTCGGCGCCTTTCACCTCCAGCGTGCCCGAAAGCCGCACGTCCTCAACTGAGGAACCAACAAACACCTGGTAAATGCCACTGGAGATCTTCCAGCCGCCATCCCAGGCGGAGAAGGACCTCTCGTCCAGCGCCACGCTCACACGCTGCGTCTCACCCGGCGCAAGCGGCGCGCGTGCAAAGCCCGCGAGCTGGACGCGCGGCCGGGGCACCCCATCCGCAGGCGCGCAAACGTAGACTTGGGCCACCTCCGCGCCAGCACGCTTCCCGGTGTTCGTGACCGCAAAGCTCGCCGTGCGGCTAGCGGCATCCACCTCAAGGTCACCGTACAAGAAGCTCGTGTACGAGAGCCCGTGCCCAAAGCAGTGCGCAACGGGGACGCCTGCGGTCTGGTAGTAGCGGTACCCCACAAACACGCCCTCGCGGTACTGCGACTGACGATGCGGGTTGCCCCACCACCCCATGCACGGAGCGTCTCCCGCACACAGCGGCCAGGTCTCGGGCAGCTTGCCGGATGGGTTCACCGTGCCCTCGAGCACGTCGACCGTCGCCTCGGCACCCGCCTCGCCGCCAAGACCTGCGTACAGCACCGCGGCAACGTCCTTCTCCCAGGGCATCTCGACAGGGCTTCCGCACTGCAGCACCACCACGGTGCGCGGGTTGACGGCGGCCACGGCGGCCACGAGCCGGTCCATCCCCTCGGGCAGGCGCATGTCATCTCGGTCGTAGCCCTCGGACTCGATGGTCTCGGGCAGTCCCACCACCACAACGGCCACGTCCGCCTCACCGGCCGTGCACACGGCCTTCTCTACCAGCTCATCCGTCGTCTCCCCGGTGCGGGCGTCATAGCCTGCGGCGTATGACCAGCCAGGACGCAGCTCGCGCACGCTTGAAACATGCCGTGCGTTGATGTGGCTGGAGCCTCCACCCTGATAGCGGGGCTTCTCAGCCAGCTGCCCTACAAGCGCCACGCTCGCGCCCGCCGCAAGCGGGAGCACGCCGTTGTTGGCGAGAAGCACGTGCCCCTCGGCGGCAGCACGACGCGCAACCGCACGGTTGGCGGCAACGTCCACGGCAGGCGTTCCCTCCGCGTCGTTCGCATGCGCGATCGCCAGCGCGGCCAGACGCCTGGCAGACTCGAGCACGCGCTCGCGGCGCAGCCTACCCGAGGCCAGCGCAGCAGACGCCTGCTTCTGCAGGTGCCTGCCGCCACCGGGCATGGCCAGGTCGCAGCCGGCCTCGTAGGCGGCAGCGCGATCGTGCATGCCGCCCCAGTCGGTCACCACGACGCCATCAAAGCCCCACTCGTCACGCAGGATGTCGCGCAGAAGATGGCTGTTGTCGCTGCAGTAGATGCCGTTGAGCATCACGTAGGCGCTCATGACCATCTGGGGCTCGGCCTCGCGGACCACCATCTCAAAGGCACGCAGGTAGATCTCTCGCAGCGTCCGCTCGTCCACGATGCAGTCGTTGGAGAAGCGCTTGTACTCCTGGTTGTTCACGGCAAAGTGCTTGATGCACGAGCCCGCGCCCGTGGACTGGACGCCCTGCACGTAGCGCGTGGCCAGGGTGCCCGTCAAAAGCGGGTCCTCGCTGAAGTACTCGAAGTTGCGGCCGCAGAGCGGGCTTCTCTTGATGTTGAGCCCCGGCCCCAGGACAACGCCCACGCCAAGCGCACGAGCCTCGGCCCCTATGGCGCGCCCTACCTGCCCGGCAACGTCTGCGTCCCAGGTGGCGGCAAGCGTCGCCAGCGCGGGGAAGCAGGTTGCCGGCTCCGAGACGGTCATGCCCTTGGCGTCGGTGCCGGGCTTTTGGTAGCGAAGCCCGCTGGGGCCGTCGCTCACCGTGAGGGCTGGCACCCCCGCCTCGGGATACGCCTTCGTGCGCCAGAAGTCCACACCAACGCCAAGGGCAAGTAGCTGGTCTTGGTTCAGGGCACCCACGGCCCTTTCGGCGGCCTCATCGATATCCATTACAGTCTCTTCTCTGTCTGAGCTTTGCTGAAGCCAATTTGTCTCATCGTGCAACTTCCTCTACCACAAAACTCAAGGTAGATGTCGGACACCCCAGATAGTCTCAGTGGTTGTAACAAGATTTTGCTTGGAGTCTGCAAGACTTGCACCTCAACCGAGCAGAGACAGGGTGCCCCCAGGGATTTGGCAACACGGACCTCTCCCTCGAAATCCCCCTGAAGCTCAATCCAGACCCTAGAATCGGGCCCAAACGAGAAGCTCCGGAATCCGACGGTAACCCCATTGCGCAGCCCCGCCAACGAGCTGACATATCCGCCGTCTGTTCTGTTGAGCTGCACAAAGGGGATGTCCCTGTTCGTTATGCCGTTCACGAGGTGCGGCATAGCCCCGTCCGTGAGTACGCAGGCACATCCTGCAGGGAAGCTACCCTCTGCCGGAAGGGGCCCATCCTGGAGCCCACAGCTTGTCATGCGGGTTTGGGAAATGCTCCCGTCCGGCGACAGTCTGAGCAACTCGGCGCATGGTTGTCTCGAATAGGTAGATCGCTCCGCCATTCGGTGGTAAAAGACGAAATACCTATCGCCAATCTGCTCGAGGCTGCCGTGATTGTTGCCGGTTAGCATTACCCTGCTCCTTGCAGGCCGTCCTTCGAATCCGATGTCGCCGTTGGAAATCAGGACGCCGCGATATTCGAAGTCCCTATCGGGATACTGGCTTGTGGCATAGCAGAGCTCGTGGTTGTTCCTCGACGAGTACACAAAGTAGTAGAGATCGTTGAACTTCCTGAGCGATGGCCCCTCGAAGAAAGCATGGTCTTCCCACGACGTACCCCACGTTTTGGTTGGGGCTATCCGCGCAGGTGCGGAGTTGACCGTCAGCATATCGTCCGCAAGCGTCACCTCAAACGCCCCAGACGCCGGCCCATCGTCCATGTGCATGGCCGAAACAGGCCTCTCGAAAATCTTCGACTCAACGAAACGAGCGATAGCGCTTACGGGCGGAAGCGTCCACTCATCTAGGAAGTAGCTGGTGCCAAAGCAAAGACGAATGACACCCCTGTCGTTCATGACCGCTGGGTCAAAGAGCACACAGTCATGAAATGGTGTGCCGTCCGGGCTGCGAACGCAACCAAGAAAAGAGTAGCACCCATCTGGCGTATCGCTTGAGGCCACGCGGATGGTCCCTCGATATCCATGACGTCCCCGCTCCCCTGCCAGCATGTAGTAGAGGTAATACCGCCCATCGTTTCCCCTCGTCACGTCCAGAGCAAATAAAAAAGGGGTTTCCTCGCAATAGTCCGGATCCTGCGATGCGGAGTATGCAATGCCTGGGCAGCTCCAGTCCGAGAGATTGTCAATCGGAGCCGACCAGAACTCGTAGTCGAGCTCACAGAAGGTGTCACCTGCTACGCGATCATGTGACCCAAAAAGGTAGACCCGCCCGCCGAATACGTGCGGCTCCCCATCCGCGATGCACACGCCATCCGGAAGGTAAGGGTTCAAGGCATAGGCTGGCTTAGCGGACATTTTTGAGAACCTCCCCCTCGGCATCCGCCGCGCACTCAAACTCGTGCGCACCCGCGCCCAGCTCGTGACGGGAGCCGTCCGGCAGCACCACGGTCACACAGACGTTTACCGGCACCACAACCCGGAAGCGCCAGCCGTCCTTGGTGTGCTCCCAGCCGCTCTCCACACGCCCACAGGGGCTTTGGTAGGCAGCCCGCGCGTATGTGAAGTGCCCACCTGGGCGCGGAGCCACCGTGAAGTGCCGCTCACCGTCCGGCTTGATACCGCACATCACGCGGAAGAGCCACGCGCACACCGCGCCCTTAGAGTAGTGGTTGAGCGACGCGATACCACCTTGAGCCTGCGTTCCCTCCCACGACTCCCACACCGTGGTCGCACCCATTTTGGACATGAAGAGCCAACCGGGCATCCGCTCGTTCTCAAGCAGGCGGTAGGCGACATCCAGGTCATACTCGGCAAGCACGTCCAGGATGAGCGGCGTGGAGAGAAACCCCGTGCCCAGACGCCACCCGTAGCTCTCGCATGCCTTCACCAGGCGCTCGCGCGCATATGCAGCTTGTTTCTCGTCGAGAAGCCCCATGTAGAGCGGACGGACGAGCTTCGCCTGACGCTCGGTGTCGAGCGAATACCCAGGAAGAGTGAGCAGTTTCTGGTACGCCCTCCTGCATCCGTCGTGATATTTGACAAAGAGGGCCTTATCATCCCCCATCCCAAGGTGATCCGCAATCTCCGCCATGATGCCAAGGACAAAAGAGGTGTAGGCGGTTGACTCTTCGGGGTGAGGTAGCACTGTGTTCTTCCAGTCGTTGGGAAAGACCTCTTCCGGTTCAGCCCACTCCCCATACGACTGCCCAAAGTTAACCAGGTACTTGTTGAGTCCATCCGGAAGACTCACGTGCTTCCGCAGTGGCGTGTATTTCCCGCAGCGTCCAATCATGAACATGGCATAGTGGCGCATACCCTCATAGAACTCGCAAAGAAGACTATCGTCCCCGTAATGCTTCCAGTAGCGGTACGGGATAAGAATGCCCGCGTCGGCCCAACCCACTGAACCATCCATGAAGCGCATAAAGGAGTCCACGCCGCCGTACGGCGCGATCTGTGTGAGCCTGCCATCCTTATCTTGGGCGTCGAACAGGTCGTGCAACCACTTGCGCTCGAACGTGCGACAGTCAAAGAGGTACGAGAAGGTCTCGAAGAAGATCTGCGCGTCACCTGACCATCCGTGACGTTCGCGTGTGGGACAGTCTGTAGGTACATCGAGCGAGTTGCCCTTCGTCGACCACACGGTGGCCTCAAAGAAGCGGTTCAAGAGCTCGTTCGAACTCTTGAAGCTGCCGGTCTGCGCCATATCCGAGTAGAGCGCAATAGCCGTGAGCGAACCTTCTTCCAGCCGTACGTCCGTCTCGACCTCCACGTAGCGGAAACCAAAGACACAGAACGTGGTGCAGTAGTGGTTGTGGCCCTCCCGGCACACGTACTCCACCTGCTGCAGCGGCGTGGCAAAGCCCTCGCGAGCGCACTGGACGTTCTTGAGCGTGAGGTTGCCCTCCTCGTCCAGCATCTCGCCGCAGCGCAGAAGCACGTGCTTCCTCTCGTGGGCAAAGAAGTCGAGCTCCACCCAGCCTGCGATGTTTTGGCCCAGGTCAAA
>NZ_DBHHPX010000071.1:0-5465 GCF_057241865.1 Tractidigestivibacter sp. | reverse complement strand
GTATTGCTGGTAGTTCTCGGTGGTTTAAGTGGCCATTTTTATATTGGCATTAACACCTGGGGGACCGGCACGAAGGGGTTCCGGCGGGCCGCGCCGACCTCGCTCTCGACGCTGCCCCTCTCGTGGCCGGGATGCGGGTTGCGGAAGGCGCAGGCGAGACCGTGGTGGGCGCTGCACGCCTCGGACGGCTCGGTGGTCCTGGCGGCGTCGCACGCCTTCCTGCCGACGCCGGCCGCGTTGTCGGGGACGATCCTGCCCGGGACGCCGCCGACGTGCCCGAAGGCGTTCCCGGGCCCCTGGCAGGCGCACCCAGCGCTCTCGCCCGGGAACGCCTGCGCGAGCCCGACGTTGGAGAGGGGGAACGCCAAGGCGAGGTGCCTGGGCCTGGTCCTGGCGCCGCGCAGGCAGGAGTCGGCCTCGCCGAAGTCCGCCTGCGCCTCGCCGGGCGCCCACGCGAGGTCGAGGAACTGGCCGCGCCCGGCGGGGCGCGGCGCCCTGGCCCTCCTGGCGTACCTCTCGACGGTGTCGGGCGAGACGTCCGCGCGCTCCTCCCCGACGAGCCTGTCGTGGACGCGCCTCGCGGTGCGGCGCTGCTTCGCGCCGGACTTGGCGTCGTCGCCGAGCCGCTGGTCGATCAGCGGCCTGTAGGGGTCGAGCTTGGGCGGGCGCTCCCTGGCGACCGGGACCGACGGGCTGAAGTCCCCCTTGTCGCGGTGCTTGTGGACGGTGTCGCGCGACGCCCCCTCCTCCCTGGCGGTCTCGGTGACGGCGAGCCCCTCGTGCCACCTGCGTCGTATAGGATCCTGCTTGGGCATGCCGGTCATTTCCTTTCGGGACCTCCTTAAGTGGATGCGAAGCGCTCTTAGGTCAGCCCCACTCGAAGTGGTCGGCATGCCTGCTTGCGGGAAGCGTCGACTTTACGGTGACGTTTTCGTCGACTTAGATGTTACGGAATACAGGCCCAGCCCGGCGAGCGGGCCGCTCCCCGGCGGGTCGTAGGCCCCCCTCGTCGGCATGGCCCCGTCCCCCTTCTCGCCTTTCCCGTCGCCGACACTCTACGCGGTTCCCCGGTGTAGCCGTGTGGGAGGTCGCCCGCGGCCCAGTTCTTCGCCGCCCTCCTCTTCACGCCCGCGAAGTCGACGGCGCCCGGCACCCGCATCCCCTCGTCGATGGCGAGCAGGAACAGCTCGACGGACTCCTTGCTGTACATGCGAACTCCAATCCGGACCCTCCAAGGTCCAACTTTTCGTCCGCATCCCAAAGCGAACTCTCCAGAAACTCAAATTCTCAAGTAAGTCCGTAATGCTTCTGACAACGATACTATGCGATGCATAGTATCGTTGTCAGAAGCATACTATGTATCGCATAGTATCCGCCTTGGCCAGGGCGACGAGTGGAGTGTCTGCGTTTCTGCAGGAGCACAGATCCCCGCCCGCATGACAGCTCCATCAACCAGGAAAAGGAGGACCATGGAAACACAGCTCAAACGGGGCTTCCTTGATATATGCGTGCTTGCCGCGCTGGCGCGGGAGGATTCCTACGGCTACCAAATAATCAAGGATGTTCCGTCGACACTTGAGCTCTCCGAATCAACGCTCTACCCCATCCTCAAACGCCTCAAGGCGCAGGGAATGCTCGAGGAGTACACCCGCGAGCATAACGGCAGGCTAAGGAAGTACTACACGATAACTGATAAAGGCCGGGCAGCCCTTCAAGACTTTGTACAGGAAGAGGCGGGCATTACTAAGATCCTGGCCTACATCCGTGAGGGAGCGGAGTCATGAGCTACGAGCAGTGGAATTCTGAGCTTAAAGAAGCCCTGCGTAAGAGGGGCGTTAGTGCAAAAGAGATTGACCGGGCCCGCGAGTACTGGTACGAGGCATACAACGATCGCATCGAATCGGGAATGGACGAGGAGGCTGCCATTGAAGACCTTGGGAGTGTTGAGGTTGCCGCAACGTCGATGGTAGAGAGCCTTCCGACGATCCAGCGCAGCTTCTGTGGCCTTCGCCAGAACCGTGAGAGAACGGCGTTGGTTACGGTGCTTCTCGTCCTTGGGGCTATTGCCTGGGTACCAGTCGTCTTTGCCATCGCTATGCTGGCCGTTGCTGTGTATGTGCTCCTATGGAGCCTTATCCTAGCTGCGTGGGCATTTGTCGCGTCCGGCTATGTCTTTGGCGTTTCGTCGGTCATTGCGTTCATGCTTGGGGCGACATCGGGCAACTTGATTGCCGGCGCGATGGACGGTGGCGTCTCTCTCGCGCTTGGCGGTGCTGCCATTCTCCTCACTCCTCTTGCAATTCAGGTGACAAGCATCCTGTATCAGGCATCAATCCGCTTCGGTCGCTGGGTCTCCCACTTCTTCGTCCGGGTGGCAAAGGGAGAGGAAGCGGCCCCCGCCGAAGGCGGTCCACTTTCGCTCTGGTGGTCGCGTCACCCCGACACCTTCCGTGTCTTCATGGTGGTAGGGGGCATCATCTGCGGCGCAGGCCTGGCATTGGCGCTTGTCGGCCTTCTTGCCTGCGGCTTTGCACCAAACACGGTGGCTCCCCTGCCTACGGTCGATGCGGGGTTCTTGGGCAAAATCAGTTACCCGCACCTCGCGCAGGTCGTGGGATTCAGAAGCTAACAATGTCATGGGCAAGGGTATTTGCCCGGTGGTCTCCACAGACTGCCGAGCGTTATTTACATTATGGTGCTTACAGGGTTGTGCGGCTTTTATGCCATATGCTATGAGTTGAGTAACATAATTTTCGATTCTATGGTTAGGTCCAATATCAAACGTCACATCACATATTAATCACGGGGGGGGGAAGCTATGTACTCTGATCATCGTGAGCACCATGACCACTGCGGCCGTCACCACCAGGCGCCAACGGTCACGCAGGAGATGATCCAAATCTTGTCTGCCCATGCGTAGGCGTAACCAAGACAGACATCGAGCAGGCCGTTGCCAACGACGCAAGGACGCTCGAGGACGTGGGGAATGCAACCGGTGCGGGTACGCGCTGTGGCCGCTGCGTGGGCGCCGTCGAGGCATGCCTCCAGGAGACGCTTGCTGCTCAGGCGTCACAGCGCTACCTATCCGAGAAGAACGCGGCGCAGCACATCAACCGTATCTACTACAGTTGTGGCACCGGCGTCGAGAAGTTCTTCTCGGGAGCCGTAGCCATAGGTGACGCCCACAAAGCCTACCGAGGCAGCCTGCGCGCCTCGAGCGTCCTGAGCACGGTCTCCCACCATGGTGACTTCGTTCTTCTCGGCTCTCTTGTCCAACCGCTCGAGCGCTTCGTTGATCACATCGGCCTTTGCCGTGCGCTTCTCGTCAAGCGTCGCCCCTACCACCTGGTCAAAGAGGTCCGTCATCCCAAAGTGGTCGAGGATTTTGAGCACGAATGGCTCGGGCTTGGAAGAGGCCACGCAGGTGATGATACCAGCCTCTCTCAGTGAGCCGAGAAGCTCAACAATTCCCTGGTACGGGTGGTTCTCGAAGAGTCCAACGGTTGTGTAGCGCTCGCGATAGAGTTCGAGCGCCCTCAGCGCCTCGTCGTGCGACATGCCGGAGAAGTCCATGAACTCCTGGACGAGCGGCGGACCGATGAACACCGTGAGCGCAGAGGGGTCCGGCACCTCTCGCCCCATCTTCACGAGGGCATACTGGACGGACTTCACGATCCCCTCGCCAGATGCGGTAAGCGTTCCGTCGAGGTCAAAGAGAACCGCCTTGGCCACGTTCCCTCCCCTGCATCGTAGCCTTTCCAAGAAGCCATGCCGCGCCGATTACCAGAGTTTAGCTCCTTTTCTTAATCGGCTACTGCGTTTGCCCAGGTAGCCGATAGCAGTTTTAAGAAAGGGAGCTAATCTCCGCGGCGAAAAGCGCCGCACGACGAGAAGGACGAAAGCGACCTCGAGCCAGAGCTCGGGGCCGCTCATCTATACGGCCTGGATGTCCTTCACCATCACGTCCCGTCCGGTCACGAGGTAGGTGTTGTGACCCCCGCAGACGGGACAGGCCTTTCCGTACTCGGTGGTGCGGTAGGTCTTCCTGCAGTCGCGGCAGTAGGAAATCCCCGCCACGATAATCATGTTGAGCTCGCACTCACGCATGTACTCGGTGCGAAGCTTCGCCCACTCGAAGCAGTCGCGGAAGTAGCTGGGCACGATGGTGCTGACCTCGCCCACCTCGAGGTCAACGCGCGCCACCTTGCTCACGCCGTTCTTGCGTGCGGCCTCCTCGACCATGTCGATCACGTGCACGACAATGCCCAGCTCGTGCATCTACGCGTTCTCCTCGCGAGACTCGTCGCTGGAGTTGCCTGTGTAGGGGTGCATCTCCATGAAGTCCTTGTGCGTGCGGTTGTACTCGCGGCGCTTCTCGCGCATGATCTTGGCCTCCTCGGAGCCGGAGTTGGCCACAATCCTCGCTGCACGCTTGATGGCGTAGGCGGCAAGTCCGCCAACCTTGTCCTCCGCCGCGCGCATGTCGGACATCTCGGGATGGTCGCGGTAGATGTGGATGGCATCGAACTTGCAGCGCGTGGTGCAGATGCCGCAGCCGATGCACTTGTTGGGGTCGACAACCGAGGCGCCACAGCTCAGGCAACGCTTGGTCTCTGTGGCCACCTGCTCGGCCGTGAGCGTGTGGTGCGTATCGCGGAAGCGATCGGCACCCTCGGAGTCCATGCCCTCCTCCTGGCGCCCGGCGTTGTCGTAGGAGTCGATGAGGAGGTCGTCCTTGTCAAACTCAAGGTAGTTGTGGCGGTCACGACCGATGGTCATACTCGCACCATCCTGCACGCGACGGTGCAGAGACTCTGCGGCATAGTGGCCGGCGGCAATGGCGTCGATCACGAACTTGGGGCCGGTGAGAACGTCGCCACCCACAAAGATGTCGGGGTCGGCCGTCTGGAAGGTGAGGGCGTCTGCCTGCGGATAGTTGCCGTGGTGGAAGGTCACAGCGCGTCCGTCGAGAAGCCCGCCCCACTCGATGGCCTGGCCGATGGCGAAGACGACCTGGCTGCATGCGATGGTCATGGTGTCGTTCTCGTCATAGAGCGGCGAGAAGCGCTTGGTGTGCGGGTCGAAGACCTGCGTGCAGCGCTTGAGGATGATGCCCGTGACGCGTCCGCCCCCGTCGGTCAGGACCTCCTTGGGCCCCCAGCCGTTCTGGACGCAGACGCCATCCTCAAGGGTCTCGGCGATCTCGGCGTTGGTTGCAGGCATCTCGTCTCGCTGCTCGAGCGAGACCATCGTGACGGTGCCGGCGCCACGGCGCTTCGCGTTCCTCGCGCAATCTACGGCAACATTGCCGCCACCGACGACCACGACGTCCCCCACCAGCGCGGGGTTGCCCTTGGCCATGGAGTCCTCAAGGTAATGTACGGCCACGTCGGTGCCCTCGGCGGTGTCGCCGGGGACGCCGGGACGCCTGCCGCCCTGGCAGCCAACGGCCACGAAGAAGGCCT
>NZ_DBHHPX010000070.1:0-5535 GCF_057241865.1 Tractidigestivibacter sp. | reverse complement strand
GAGACGGCATGCTCGCGCGGGTGCGCGGCCGGGGGGCCATGTCCCACGGCGACCGTGGCAGCCAGCGCGCGGGCGCGGGGCCCGCCGCATGGGCAGCCGCGCACGACGCGGGGCTGCCCGTGGGGAGGGCCGGCGGCCGCCACGGCAACGCGGTCGCAGGGTCGCTCCTCGGCACGCCCAGGAGCGGGCGGTGCCACCGCGAGCGCCTCCTGGACGCATCCACGACGAGGCACGGGGCGATCGAGCTCATGGGGTCGTGCCACGACCGCCTCCGGCCCCACGAACCCATCGGCGACCGCGTGCCGGCAGATGCGATGGAGGGGTTCTCCGGGCGCTTCGAGAGGGCCCTCGCATGCGACCCGGAGGCGATGCAGGCAGCATGGAATCCGGGATTCCCCTGTCCATTATATTGACAGGGCTCAAATCGCACCCGAGAGCTGCGCGCGCCTGCCAGGTGGCCGGGGGCATGCGGGACGTCTGCAGCCGCCCGGATCGCCAGTCCGCGGCAGCGGCCCTGGACGGACTCGCCCCCTGGGCCATGCGCCCCAACGCGCGCGAGACGAAGGCCGTGGCGGGGACCATCGAGAGGGAGCGCGAGGGGATCCTCGCCTGGTGGGACCGCAATCCGACCAATGCGGTCCTGGAGGGCCTCAATCCCGTGGTCCGGTCCGTCAGGCGGGCGGCGCGGGGATCCAGGAACACGTCCTGCTTCGGGACCATGATCTTCCCCGGGCTCGGGAGGCTGGACTTCTCGGCCCAGACGTCGCTAGCCTGTGCTACCCACTAGAAACGCGGAAGAGCCGTTTTTTCGCGTCTCCAACGTTCTGTAGGAATCTGCTTCTTCTGTATCTCCAACCTCGTTTTGGCGGTCATTTGGCGGTCACAATGTCGGTCAGAAACGGCTGTTGAAAACCGAGTGGAAGGAAGTGGAGATGCAGAACCTTACCTACACCAGCCGTGGCCTGAGGAGACGGAGAAACAGCGACCGATGGGAGGCGGTCCTCTCGCACGCCGACCCCGTGACGGGCGAGGTCGTGAGGACGTTCCACACGGTCGGGGGGAAGACGCGCCGGCAGGCGGAGCGCGCACGCGACGCGCTCATCCTCGAGCTCGAGCGCAGGGGCGGGGCCGTCGGCTCCTCGATGAGCGTGCGCGAGTTCATGGAGCAGTTCCTCGCCTACAAGGAGGGCTCGGGCACCATAGAGCCCTCGACGGTGCGTGGCTACCGCGCCGAGGCGCGCCAGATAGACTCCTACATCGGAAACGTCCGCCTGGCCGACCTCTCCGCGGAGGACGTGTCGGGATGGATGCGCGACATGAGCGCAGACGGCTACGCGCCCAAGAGCGTGTCTAAGCCCTTCCGCCTGCTCAAGCAGGCGCTCAAGTGGGCATGGCGCAAGGCCTCATCACCAAGAACCCCTGCGACTTCTGCAAGCCACCCAAGCGCGCGAGGACGCCCATCAACGCCCTGCCGCGCGAGGAGCGCACGCGCATGCTGGAGCTTGCGAGGCGCGCGCAGCCTGCGCCCCTGGGCATAGCCATAGAGCTCGCCCTCACCACGGGCATGAGGCGCGGCGAGGTATGCGCGCTAGGTGGTCCGACCTCTCCGACGACGGCACCATAACCGTGAGCCACGCCCTGGGAAACGGCCCCGGCGGCTTCTACGTGAAGGAGCCCAAGACCCCAAGCTCGCTGAGGACGATCCCCCTCACCAGGCGCACCTCCGACATGCTGCGCCTCGCGCGGGCGGACGCCGTGCGCATCGCCAACGAGTTCGCTCTTCCCTTCGGCGACCCCTACGTACTGGGAACGCAGGAGGAGAGGAGCAGGCCCTACAACCCCACGCAGCTCGGGAAGGACTTCTCGGCCCTCTGCAAGATGAACGGCTTCAAGTGCACCATCCACGACCTCAGGCACACCTTCGCCACCATGATGATCGCGGGCGGGTGCGACGTGAGGACCGTGGCGAGCTACCTGGGGCACGCGAGCGTGTCGATGACCCTGGACATCTACGCCGACGTGGACCCGGAGGCCAAGCGCGCCGCCGTGGGCAAGGTCGAGGAGAGCTTCGACGCCGAGATGGGCGGCTACGGCGACGCCATCACGGGCAGCGCCATCGGCACGCCGAAGCAACGCGAGCCCGCGCTCAGCTTCTCTGTGGACCAGCTCAAGGCGATGCTCGCCGTCGCAGAGGAGAAGGAGGCTTCACATGGGCGTCCTTAGGCTCGTCTGGCGCTTCGTTCGCTGGCTCTTCCGCGCCGTCTCAAGATGGATGTGAGCAGATGGAATACCTTGATTTACAGTTTGTAATTCATGGATACGGTTACATTTTGTACCCGTTTCTACTATACTTCGTCTGTATGAAGTTCAAAGACTACATAGAATCGCACCAGGCGTTCACGACGGGGGATGTCTACGCCATAGCGGCGGTGGAGGCCGCACACACGCAGCTACGGCGCGCCGTCAAATCCGGCGAGGTGGAGCGCGTGCGACGAGGCGTCTACGTGTCCAAGACCGGCAAGTTTACCGGCGAGGCGCCCGACCCGTTCCTCGTTGCCAGAACCGCCGACCCCGAGGCCGTGATCTCGTACCACTCTGCCCTCGTCGCCCACGGCGTCGCGCACAACGTCGGCTTCGAGTGTGCCTTCAGATCCGCAAAGGTGCGCTCGCCGTTCGAGTACGGGGGCGTCCGCTACGTTCCATACGACCTCGGCGATAGCCCCCGGACGCAGGCCATGCGCTCAAGGTCGTATGGCACGGTAAGGGTGACCACGCGCGAGCAGACCCTCGTCGATTGCCTGACGAGTCCCGGGAGGGCAGGCGGCGCTGAGGAGACCATACGGTCCTGCTCGGCGTTTCCCTATCTTGACATCGATGTCTTGCTTGAGATCCTCGGCGGCGCGCCTGCAGCCGTCGTCGCCCGCGCAGGCTGGCTCCTCGATGCAAAGCAGGCTGGCTGGGGCGTGGCAGACGAGACGCTTCTGTCACTTGAAGAGAGGCTCGGGCATGGCCCGTCCAAACTCGATCCTAAGGCGAAGGAGAGCAGGGGCTGGAGCCATCGATGGAAGCTGTACCTGCCCGAGACGGAAGGGGAGGTCCTCTCATGGACGTCATGAGCACCGACGAGTTCGAGCCGAGGACCGTGGACAAGGTAGAGCGCCTGCTCGACCTCCTGGACGAGATGGAGCGCCATCCCGCCCTCAAGGGCAAGCTGGCGCTCCACGGCGGCACGGCGATCAACCTCTTCATGCTCGACGTGCCGAGGCTCTCGGTTGACATCGACGTCTCCTACATCGGAAGCGCCTCGCGTGAGGGCATGCTCGCCGACAGGCCGCGCATCGAGGATGGCATAGAGGCCGTGGCCCGCGCGCTGGGCTACGCGGTGGAGGCGCATCCCGGCGGGCATGCCGGGCGAACCTTCCTGTTACGCTATCGGGGTGACTGGGGAGTCGACCACGTGAAGGTCGACTGCATCTACATGAACCGCTCGCCCATCCTGCCGCCCGTTGTGCGCGAGACGCCCGTGAGGCCGGACGCCAAGGTGCGCACGTTCGCAGATGCCGAGCTTGCCGCCGGCAAGGTGAAGGCGTTCTTCGACCGCGTGAAGGTCCGCGACCTCTACGACGTCTCCAACCTGCGGGGCGTCTACGAGTCGCTCGAACCCGATGGGCAAGAGAACGCGCACCGACTCGCCCTCTACTACGCCTCTCTCTCCGCGTGCTTCCCGAAGCCATTCGAGGGCAGGGAGCAGCGCTTCGCGGACAGGTTCCCCGAGCTCGCAGACCAGCTCTACCCCATGCTCCGCTCCTCGACCGAGCGCCCGACCCTTGAGGGGCTCATGGAGGACGCCGAGCGCTTCATAGCGGAATGGGTCCTGCCCAGGACGGACGGAGAGCGCAAATACCTTGAGCGCCTCACAAAAGGCGTCTACCGACCGGAGCTCATCTTCCCAGACGAGGCAATGGCCGAGGCTGCTGCCGTCAACCCCGAGGCGCTCTGGAAGGTCGAAAACCTCAGGAAGATACACTGACAGAACAACCAAAAGGCAGCGTCTTTGAGGTCGCAATTTGCGACCTCAAAGTGCCTAAACCCCAAAGCCAACCTGGCGTTTGGCAAGTAGGGCATCCGATGTCCTACTGCGAAATTAGGTAGGAAGTGGGTACATTTTGTACTCACTTCCATGCCTATATATCAGTAGGACGCCCTGCCCCGAGCCCGAAGGCAAGGTCCGCCGCATGGGCCGATCTCCTGTTGAGACGGTCAGCGTGGTAGCGAAGCAACCTTCTCATCCCTGCCACCAGACACAACGCCATGGCGGACGCCGAGACCTCCATGCACCGCAGCGGGCAGACCACGACACACGAAGCACCCTGGCACCTCGCGGGCATGGCCACCGCACATCGCACGGCATCCAAACAAGCATCCCGTCGCCTGGCGAGGCCGCTAGCAGCCGGCCAACGCACCGCTCCCCCGCCAGACGCCCCAGTAACGCCCAGCCCAGACACGCAACGCCTCGCGGCAACCCTATCGCCGCATTCCCACGGGCGGCCTCCGCGAGCACGCCCACCCCGTCTCGCCTCGGGGGCAAAGACTCGCCCACGGTCGCTTGCGCGCAAGGGCCGCGAAAACTTTTCCGACGGGCACAGGGCGCCCCTCGGAAGACTCAGGCGCGTCCGCGTTTCGCTTCCTCCCTTGCACCGTCGCTTTCCCGCAGGCGCCATCCGCACCACAAGGCGCGCCAAGGGGGCGGGCCCCGACGCGAGGAGGCAGACAGCCATGGGAAAGAGCATCGACGAGAGGTCGCACGAGGCGATCCGCGCGTACCTGGAGCACAGGGGCGTCGAGGTCCTGGAGGAGGGCTGGGCGCACGGCCCGGACGGCATCGACTTCATCGCCATGAACGACGAGGAGTTCGTCTTACGCCCTGCCGCTCCATGCGCAGCCACCTGTAGAGGTTGGCGTGGTTCGGGAAGAGCGGCAGCTCCCTGCATGCGACCTTCACCGGCAGCCAGCTCTCGTGGAACTCCCAGAGGATCCCCTCGCGCTCCTCCTTGGTGTACATCCCGGACTCCCTCCCGGACCGCTTGGTCCGACCGATCGTCCGGGGTCCCGATCGCACCCACACGGGCGGCGGGCGGTGCGCAGCCGTGACGGCGGCGCCACCGCTCTTCTGCCAACCGGTCGGTCGGCGATGCACCCGCCTCCAACCGGGCAACCGTTGGAAGAAGCGCGGGCTCCGCCGGCAGGTGGTCGCCCCACGCTGGATGGAGCCCGTCCGCCACGCTCGCGCCAGAAGGCACCGTCGCATGGCCCGCCGCGCACGGGTGCCAGCCCATGGTGTGCCGGATGTAAGCCTGGCCCCCACGACGGGCATACGCCCGTCACCCACGCGGGGCCACCGGGACCTGGGAGCTACCTCTCAAATTTTGGGAGATAGCTCCCAAAATTTGGTAGCCATCTCCAGGCGGATGGGCGAGCCACGGCGCTTCATGCAGATCCTGATAGGGCCGCGGCAGACCGGCAAGACCACCGCCA
>NZ_DBHHPX010000069.1:0-6062 GCF_057241865.1 Tractidigestivibacter sp. | reverse complement strand
GTCTGGGTGCCGTACTGGTTGAGAAGCCCCCACGCGCCACAGGACCCGCGATACCAGCCATCGGCAAGCTGGACCGTAAGCTCGTGCGCACCCGTCGCCAGCGCGGCAGTGACGTCGTAGGTCTGGTACTGGACGCGCTTGCGATAGTCCGTGTGGCCCGGCGCCATGCAGAGATCCCCGACCTTCTCGCCGTCAATGCGTGCCTCGTAGAGGCCGCATGCGGTGATGTAGAGGCGTGCCCGCACCGGAGCCTTGCCCACAGCGAACGCGCGGCGGAAGCAGTCCACGGGGTAGCGGCCCTCAAGGATGGGCTCGGTCACCACCTGGTCGGGGCTCGCGGGGCGCATGGCGGCGACCATCTGCCTGAAGTTGCCCATCGCACCTGCGCGTGGGGTGAGAACGTCGTAGTTGCCGCTGATCCAACGGGCGCACCAGTCATCTGCCGAGAGAAGCCCCTCCTCGATGCTTGCGGACTCGGACCAGGGACCGCAGGCGTCACCGTCATCCCAGAGGCGCACGCGCCACGTAACGCGCTCGCGGCTGGCAAGGGTGGCACCGGGCCAGGCGATGCGCATGGAGGCGCTTGCGACCTTGCCCGTGTCCCAGAGCGTGGCACCCGCACCATCCTTGCATTCCACCTGGTAGGCGCTCTGGGAAAGACCGTCCTCGTCAATCCAGGCAAGCTCGGGGCACCTGACGTCTATGCCCAGGGGATTCGTGAGGCACGCTGCGGTGAGGTTTGTGGCTCGCATGGCTAGCCCTCCTTGGTGGTGACGGCTGGCGCATCGGCCGCGCCAGAGGCCTCGTGACGCGCCTTGATCTCTTCCTGCTCCTGCTTGATGGTCTTCTCGACGTTCAGGCGAGAGAGCAGCACCACAATCACGATGGACGTGATGATGTCAAGCACCAGGAAGAAGAAGACAAAGACGGCCTTGGTGGCGTCGCTTTGCTGAGCGGCAACGGTGACGCCGTCCACGACGGATGGCGGCACGTAGCCCGTGACGCCAAGCATGAGGTTGAAGACGCCGTTGGCAACGCCCACGCACACGGTCTGGATGATGGAGTAGATGGCGCTGGAGAGGCCGTCGCAGCGGAAGCCAAAGCGCCACTCGCAGTGGTCAAGCACGTCGGCAAAGAGGGCCATGAAGACGTAGGAGGCTGGCAGGCACCCCACGTTCTTGATGAACTGGCCCACGAGGACCACGGGCATGCTCGTGGGGAAGAGCGCGCAGACGGCAGAGCCCACGGCCATGATCACAAAGCCCCAGAGCGTGGAGTTGCGCAGGCCGACGCGCTTGGCGACGGGCCACACGGCAAAGATGCCCAGGCCCATGGGGACGCCGCCGATCACGTTGATGAGCGTCAGGGTGATGCCGTCGTTGTAGGAGCCCAGCACGTAGTTGCAAAAGTAGAGCAGCGACAGGTTCTTGAAGTTAAGGGAGAGCGTGTAGATGAAGAGGTAGAGCATCAGGATGACCCAGTACCTGTCGCCCATCACGGTGCGGATCTGCTCGCGGAAGGGCACGGGCTCCTCGGCTGCCTGCTCGCCCTGCTCCTCGGTCACGCGCCCGCGGGTAAAGTAGTACTCCATGAGGATGAGCGGCAGTGCGACGGCGCCCAAGATCCAGCCCATCACGGCCCATGCCGCCTGGTCGGCGCCGATCACCGGCAGCACGATCATGGGGAAGAGCGTCGCGATGATGATGCCCGTGGCCATGGTCTGCGCGATGTTGTTCATCACCGAGAGCGAGCCGCGCGCCTCGGAGTCGCGCGTGGAGAGCGGCACCATGAGGTTGTGCGCCATGGTGTAGAGGGAGTTGGCACACAGGTAGAAGAGGTTGTAGCTCACCACCACCCAGATGACCTCGGCAACAAGGCCCAGGTTGGGCACCGTGAAGCAGAGGACCGTGGTCGCAAAGAAGATGGGGGCCGAGACGAGCAGGTACGGGCGGGCCTTGCCCTGGCGCGTGTGCGTGCGCTCGATGAGCTTGCCCACCCAAAGGTTCACCACGGCGTTTGCAACCTTGGAGACAATCGGGAAGATGAGGAGGAAGAGCCCTCCCCAGAGCAGCGTGAGCCCCAGCACGTCGGTGTAGAACACGTTGAGGTAGCTGGCGAGAACCGAATTCACGAGTGCCGGGCCAACGGGTCCCACCAGGTAGCCTAAGATCTTCTCGGCCGGCTGCACCTCTTCTGACCTCACCCGAGAGTCAAAGACCGGTTTGTTGGCAAATGACAGTCGCAGGCCTCCCATGGCGTGTTTCCTCCCCTTCTCTGCGCCCCTATGGGCTTTCGCTTTCGTCTCGTTGTCTGTACTGTACGGGGCGGGAGAACCAAATTCTTACGTATTTGTGTTGTAGCTATTCGTTTTGTCATGAGACAAGGGCGAGACAAGGGGAGACTCTCTTTGTCTCACTTCGGATACTCGCGCATCTCGTCAGGCTTGTGCAGGGGGTTCCACACCTGCGCGAAGAACGGGTCTACCTTCGCACGGGCACCGTAGTTCCAGCTCTTGGCCTCGCAGGTCGGGCACCAGTGGCCACCTTCAAGCACGAGGCGCGGGCTGGCGTCGAACTCGTGCCCAAACGCGCAACGGAAGCGCAGCTTTGCTCGCCAGTTGCCCTTCTCCATGCTGGCGGAGAGAAGCCTGCCGCCGCGGAACTCCGCAGCGCCGCGCATGTCCTCCAGCGAGAGCTCCTCCTCGGGCTTGGACTCGTCGTAGCCGTGGTCGACTGGGACCACGTGGTCCCAGTCGGTGAACTCGGGCATGTCGCTTACCCTCTCGGGCAGCGCCTCCCAGGCGGCGCGGCTGCCCCAGTAGGCGTCGATCCTGTCGTCCATCCCCTCCTGGATGAAGTGGCGCGTGCCGTGGTCGGCGTCGAGCAGCTTGTCGAACGTTGACTTCTTGATGATCGAGCCCATGAGGCGCTGCCCGCCGGGAATTCGACAGAGAAAGCGCGCGGACCCTATGGCAGCAGGCCCCATGGCCCTGAGGTACTCGTCATAGAAGTACTGCATGGAGTCGCTGCGGAAGTGGAGGAGGTCCTCGAGCCTGTCGGAGTCGAGGTAGTACTGGCCATGGAAGTTGCGGGTGGCAACGCACCTGTTGTCGATGACCGGGTCCAGGCTCGTGAAGCCCAGCTCACCGTAGAGCTTGCGGTACATGGCGACGGTGCTCACGCGGCAGCTCTCGCCGCCGCCGATGTTGTAGACGTGGCACCAGAACGAGGGATCGAGCGTACCCTTGGCGTCATAGGAGGCAAGGTGCGCCATGGCTCGTCCGGAGTCTCGGTCCGAGCAGTACTCGAGCACGTTGAAGAGGCAGTTGTGGAACTGAATCGCGTCTCGTACCTGCACCATCGCGGGCCCTATGATGCCCGTCTGGCGAAGGCTCGCCCAGCGCGCAAGGCCAGACTCGATCACGTAGCGCTCCGCAGCCACCTTGGACACGGCGTAGTAGTCAAACATGCTGGGCTTGATTGGGTCGCCCACACGACCCCAATGGATGGGCGGCATGCGGTCGCCGGTCTCGGCCACGGTGCCGATGTAGACAAAGGCCGTGGTATCGTCTTGCCCTAGCTCGTGGATCGTGTCGATGAGGCGTTTGGTGCCACCGAAGTTCACGCGCATGGCGGTCTTTGGATGGTAGTCGGCCGCCGGCGAGACAAACGCCGCGATGTGGAGGACAAGGTCTGTGCCCTCGAGGCAGCGACGCAGCGCCGCGTCGTCGTCGAGGTCGCCCCACACGACCTCAAAGCCGCGCGTTCCCTCGAACGGTGCCATCTCGCCACGGTTCTTCTCGGAGTCACGCACCAAGGCCACGAGGTCGTAGGCATCCCCGAGCTCCGGCACCATCTGCCTGAGCGACGCCATGCCCATGCCGCCCGAGGCTCCCGTCATGAGGACGCGCGCCTTTCTCGGCATGCTGGGCTGCCCTGCGGTTGCCATGGCTACTCCCCCTTCATCGAGATGACGTCGGCCTTGTTGTCAGCAACGTCAAGCGAGAGGCGAATAGAGTCCCCAATGGCGGCATCGATGTCGTCATCGGTCACGCCCAGGGGCACGGCTCCCAGGCTCTTGTCGATGAAGATCTCGGAGGTCTGGATATCTGCGAACTTCACCATGTCGAGGCCGCCGTCGATGCCGCTCCTCCTCTGGTCGCGGCGCAGCTTCCAGCCGCCGATGGCGTATATCCAGGTGGGAATGGTGCGAACGGGCTTCTCGGGGCAGCCCATGTGCTTGTGGACATGGCGCAGCATCTCCTCCCACGTCATGTTCCACCAGCCAATGGGATAGCAGTTGCCGCCACGGTTGCGCTCGATGGCACCGGCGATGGCCTGCCCCACCTGGTGCACCGTGACCATGGCCGTGCCGCCGCGGGTCCACAGGGTGGCACCCTTCATGCTACGGATCTGCTCGACGAGAAACACCCACACAGGCTTTCGGCCGGGCTGCGTGCCAAAGATGTAGGGCAACTCGAGCACTGCGACGTCAAAGCCGGGTCCGGCAACGTCCATAGCGGCGTTCTCCTGGTCGATGCGGCTCCTGATGTAGGGGTGCCACTTCGTGAGCTGCATCTGCGGCCACTTCTTGGCAGCGTAGGCGAAGTAGCTGCCGCAGATGGCAACGTGCTTGACGCCGCACTCCTTGGCGAGTGGCAGAAGGCGCCTGATGGGATCGATGTTGAACTTCCTGTAGAGGTCATAGATGGGGGCCGGCCCCTCCACGCGCTCGTCGACGCCGGCGGCAAAGACAAAGGCGTCGCAGCTGCGCAGGTGGGAGCGCATCTCGTCGTCGCTCATCTCGAGGTAGTTTCCAAACCCGACCTTCATCTCAGGCGGAAGCGTGGCTCCCTTGGGCACGGGCGGAAGCGCCAGTGCCGTAACCTCGTGACCGCGTGCGATAAGCTCGCGCGCTGCCTCGCTTCCCAGAAGTCCCGTTCCGCCAATCATGAAAACCTTCATGGAGCACCTTCTCCTTACTTTGCCGAGCATCATCGAACTTCATCCAGAGTAGTCATGCCCGTACAGTAGGGATATCTTTTGTGTCATCGTTTTTGTAGACTTGTCCTCATCCAGAGGCCGCGACCACGATTGGCGGAGAAGCCCTATGGACCTCGAGGGGATCGACTACCTGGCAACGCTCATGGCGAGCATCGCCGTTGTGCCCGCGCACGTCTACCAGCGAAACTCCCTGGCCTCGGCACACATCCCCGTGAGGCTTCCCGCAGACCCGCTTGCCCTGTGGGAAAAGCAGGCGCTCGACGTCGACGGCCCTGTTGGCTACGTTCCCGTCGACGACAACCTCTACCTTGGCGTTGTCGTTGCCGGAGACGCACGGCTTGTGCTTGGGCCCATGCCCGAGGCTCCCCTCCAGAGCACCCAGGTCACCGCCATGGCAGCCCAGCTCGGCGTCTCCCCCGCCGACCTGCCGCAGTTCACGGCCGGCATGCGCTCGCTCACCACGCTGCCGACACTCACCACCGTGCAGGTGCTCTGCGCCATCGCGTTTGCCACCAGCGGCGAGAGGGTCGACATCGACCAGGTGATGGTCCACGACGACGTGCAGCGCGTGCTCGACTCGAACCTCGCCAAGGAGGAGTTCCGAGCAAACGAGTTCTCCACACACGAGGGACCGGAAAACTCCTCGCTCAAGATCGAGGAGGTCGTATGCGCCCTCGTGCGGCAGGGTCGCCCGAACGAGCTGCGCGCATACTTCTCGCGGCTTCCGTCGTTCAGGGCAGGCGTGCTCTCCTCGAACCCCCTGCGCAACGCCAAGGATACCTTCATTGCCGCCACAACGGTCATCTCTCGAGCGGCAATCTCAGGCGGAATGAATCCGTGCAAGGCGCTTGCGCTCAGCGACTCCTACATCAACCGTTGCGAGCTTGCCGGAGACACCCAACGGGTGGGCGAGCTTGGCTACCACATGGCCGTCGAGTACGCCGAGCGCGTGGGTCGCCTACGCCTGGGCGAGAACCCCTCCGAGCTCGTGCTCGGCGCCACAAACTACGTTCGTGCGCACATCTTCGAGCCCATCCGCACCGAGGACGTGGCCAAGGC
>NZ_DBHHPX010000068.1:0-6111 GCF_057241865.1 Tractidigestivibacter sp. | reverse complement strand
CTGTACATGGATCCTCCTGCACCACTCACGGTCCAAGATTTCCACCGCAGTCCCCTTTCAGCTGCATAGAGTTTCTGGTCTTCACAGCAGCACCTCTAGGTATCGGCGGACCTTCCCTTTGACGCCCAGGCTCCCCGCGTACTCGAGGAGCTTCGGCACGCTTCTGCCTTCGGAGGAAAGGTACGCGCGGAAGGCTGGGTTGAGCCTCTGAACATCTGGGTTCGACGTGCCGCGCAGCATGTCGCAGAGGGTCCTCTCCGCGTCGTAGGCGCGCACCGCGTTGCCGTAGGGCGTCTTAAGGATAGTCGTGCCGAGCTCGTGCAACCCCGAAGGCGAGGTCTTCGCAACCAGCCCGAACCGTTTCGCGGACGTGGGGTTATACCCGAGCGGGAACGTCATGGTGAGCCTCTCGGGCGCCTGGTCGGAAAGCGAGAGCAGGTACAGCGCCGTGTCATGCGAGAAAACGCCGCGCACGAAGCGGTGCTGGGCGACCACGTACTCGTCTTCCCAGGCTTCGGGCAGGCAGTAAAGGCCGCGGTCGACCCTCGTCAGGAGCCCCCGCGCAACGGCCGACGAGAGCACCCGGGGGTTGATCCCCTCGGAAGCGGCGTCGGCCGCGGAGACGAACCCGTTGTTCGCCTTCGCCATTCTCATCAGATCGTCCGTATGTCCTCCTTTGAACAACTATGCTAATGATGATAACGGATATTAGCACGGAATGGTCGCTATCGAAAGCAAAGCCCATCCAATGGTGCTGTATCCGAATCACTCGCCAAACCGCCCGCTTCTATTCTTCCTGGGGATTTAGGGAGTAGTTGCACGCCGAGTGCCCGTTTCGCGGGGTTTTAGGGCGGATTAGCATTCTGAGTGCAACAGCTACTAGGTAAAACGCAAACGCTATCCTTCGGCTATGGTCGAGGGCGGCATGCCTCAATCAGGCAATCGGACAAGCGTGCATCTCAGATATAAATTCCGTCGCAGGAAAACTAGAGCCCCTCCCCTTCTCACCTGGGGCTTGCAACCGCAGGGCACCTTCCGGTTGCCTCGATTTTCCCTATTGCTAATCGCTGGTTGGTAGAATCATCGGTGTTGCTACCTCAAGCTGAAGAAGCAAGTTGAATCGACCCCCTCCGCAAAGCGGAGGTGCGAAAAGGAGAAGGAACCACCATGAGCTTTCGAGACAACCTTCAGTACCTGAGGGCGGAGCACAACATGACTCAGGAGCAGCTCGCCATGCTTCTCGGAGTCTCTCGACAGTCCGTCACCAAATGGGAGGCGGAGCGCTCGTATCCCGAGATGGACAAACTCCTCAAGATGTGCGGAATTTTCGACTGCAGTCTCGACGACCTCGTCCGGGGAGATTTGACTCACAGGCGCACCGGAGAGCAGAGCTTGCAGGCAAAGACCGTTCCCGACGGTCCTCCGCAGGACATCTGCGGCTACGACGAACACCAATGCATGATGGCATGGAAGATTCCGGCGGGCATCGCCTGCATAATCGGCGGAATCGCGCTTGGACATTTGTTCGAGAGCGTATTCTCGCAGTTCACGGGCGAGGGCAACGACGTTGCGCCCATCCTTTTCGTGCTCGCTGGCGTTCTTGCGGGCCTGACGTGCATCATTCCGGCGGGAATGACACACTCTGCCTTCGTGAAGGCGCACCCGTTCGTGGAGGATTTCTACACTGAGGACGATCGGTCGCGGGTGCACACCGCGTTCACCCGGGGCCTCATCGGAGGCATCGCCGCCATCTTCGTCGGCATCGGGGCGCATCTTCTGCTCGCCGAAGCATCGGGGAACTTCGCACAGTTCCTTCTCCTCACCTTCGTTGCGCTCGGCGTGTGGAGCATCGTCCACTGCAGCATGCTGCTCGGGCGCACTGACATCGCACAGTACAACATGAACGCAGCGGACAGCCTCGAGGTCGAGGACATCATGAACGCGCAAATCAGGGAGGACGTTCGCGATTCACTCCTCCAGAAGCGCCGGCGCAGCAAGAGGCTCGGCGCAGTCTGCGGGGCGATCATGATCGTCGCGACCATCGTCGGCCTCGGCTTCATGTTCGTTCCCGTGCTGACATCCCCCGATCCTTCGAGCTTCACAGCTGAGGGAACCTCCGCCATGTGGTTCTGGGTTGCCTGGCCCGTCGGCGGGCTGCTCTGCGGTGTCATCTCGCTCATTTGGGAGGCGTTCGGGAAGGAAGAAGACTAGCGTGTGGAGCGTAGACAAAGAGAGTGAAGAGTTTGCAACCACCGCAAAGCAGGACTAAGTATGTAAGCACCCACTCTTCTCTATCTCTAAGCCACCTGATGCCTCGCGAAAATGCGCATCGCAAACGGTATGCAAACCACGAAGAGACCTGAGTAAAGTATCGCCAGCGCAGCGGGAAGGTCGATTACCGCCGCCCCTGCCGCGTAGCTGACCATGCGACTGAATGCGAAGTTCATTCCCGCCATGGGCGTGAGGGCTCCAAGCTTCGCGAGCGGAGGGATGAAGAGGGCGAACATCCCGAGGAAGGCCACCGCCATCGGAATCACGGCCACCGGCATCGTGGAGCGCATCTTCGAAGACAAGAGCAGCGTGAGCGCTGCCATGCCGAGCGCGACGAGATACCCCAGGCCGTAGACGGCGAGCATGGCCTGCCCGACGGTGAGCGGGTACGGGTTGTCGAACCCGAAGACCACCTGCACCGGCAGATCCCATCCTCCGACGCCGCACACGGCCACGTCGATTCCCACGACGACCGCCGAGCAAAGCCACCAGTAGACTGTGGCGAACGCGAGCGCCGCGATGACTTTGGCGGCGGGGAGAGCCCTCCTGCCGCGCCTCGTTGGCAGCGCCACAGCGGCAGTGCGGTTCTGGTACTCTCCCGCGAACACGCCCGAGAGGGCAATGCACAGCGCCACGATCGAGAGAGCGAGGAAGCTCGCCCAATCCAGAGCGTTTTTCCATGCGCCGGCGTAGCCGAATTCAACTGGCCACTGAATCTGGTCGAACTTGCCGCGCCAATAGGACGCCTCGGCATCGCTGTAGGGGAAATAGTGCTCGAAGCCGTCGGACAGCGTGGCGTCTATCCTCGCAAGCGAGCCCTCTCGCAGGCTCGTCGCGCGCGGGCTTGCGCTATCGAGCGTGCCCACGATCTCGTTGTAGTAGTCGTCGGAGGCAACGAACCTCGTCTGCTGCCAGAACTCGAGACCGTACTGGGCGATCATCGCGTCGCTCGACAGGTCGTAAAAACCGGGGGTTCCCTCCGCAAGCTCGTTGGCGCGATCGAGGGTAGCTGCGTCTTTTGCAATTCGGGCGTCGTCGAGCACGCCGGCATGCGACTCCTCGTTGTTGCGATATGCCTGCTGGCCGGCGAGTCCCTCCACGACGGCGCCCGTTGCGTAGTCGCGCGTGGTTGTGGTCGCCAGGTTCATGAAGGCCATGCCTGCCAGCAAGGCGAGCGCGATCAGGCACGCCGCCATGCCTGCGCGGTTGCCGATTATCTTTCTGAGTTCGAACTTGATGAGCTCTCCCATTGCGCGCTCCTAACGGATGCCCGCGTCGCGGAACGCGTGCAGGTACAGGTCTTCCAACGTGGGCTCGACTGCCCGCGCCCCTTCCATGGGCGAGGCGTCTGCCACCACGCGCACCACCGCATGCCCGTCTGTGGCATAGCGCACGTTGGCCACGAGCATGTGCGCCGACATCTCCTCGGCGCGATGCGCCTCCACATGGCATTCCCACACTTTGCCCGCAGCCTGTGAAATCACCTGCTCAGGCGTACCGTCCATGAGGAAGTTGCCCTCGCGCATCACGAGGATGCGGCTGGCGATGAACTCCACGTCGCTCACGATGTGGGTGGAAAGTATCACGATCTTGTTTTGGGCGAAGCTGGCGATGAGGTTGCGGAAGCGCACGCGCTCCTTGGGGTCGAGGCCGGCCGTGGGCTCATCGAGCACCAGGATGGCAGGGTCGTTTAGCATGGCCTGGGCGATCCCGAGGCGCTGCTTCATGCCGCCGGAGAAGGTCTTCACCTTGCGCCGCGCGTCATCGGCAAGCCCGACCTCATCGAGCAGCTGCACGCTGCGGGCGCGGCCGTCTCGGCTGGAGAAGCCCTTGAGCGTGGCCATGTAGCGCATGAACTCGAGCGCCGAGAAGTCGGGGTAGTAGCCGAAATCCTGTGGGAGGTAGCCGAGCAGCGCCCGATACTCGTCGCCCATCGATAGGGCGTCGCGCCCGTCGAGCAGAACCTGCCCGCTGGTGGGGCGCAGCACGTCGCAGACCATGCGCATGAGCGTGGTCTTGCCCGCGCCGTTCGCGCCCAAAAGCCCCGTCACGCCCGGGGAAAGTTTGGCCGACACGCGGTCCACGGCTATCCTCGCCCCGAACTGCTTGGTCAGCCGATCCAATGTGAGTTCCATATTGCAATCCTTATCTAGTGGTAGGTTTTCGCCATATGCGGCGAGAACGCGTCCAGCCCCGCAGAGACCGCGTGTACGAGCATCGCAACCTCGCGCACGAGCCACGCGAGCGCCACGGCGGCCGCGGCGATCCACGAGGCGAGAGAAGCCGTCCCGTACATGCCCGGCCATATGCTCGCAAAGGCCATGAGCACGGCACAGCATGCGGCCACCCATGCCCAGCAGAGCACTGCGGCAGAAGAGGGCGCCGCCCTCCTCATCAGCGCTAGCGAGCCGGCGCAGGAGCAGAAGAACGGCGGACAGGCGCAAAGCGCGACCGAGAGCGCGTTGGCGTCCAGAGAGGACGCGACCGCACCAACCATGAGGGCAACCACCAGCGACGACGAGCAACCCAGAACGATCAGGCGCGCCACCATCACGCTCACCGCGTTGCTGGGGCACGAGTACTCCAGCTCGGCCACACCGTGCAGCTTGCTCGCATGCACGCTGGGCACGCCAACGAGCACGGTTACGGCGGAGAGGACGCCGATGACGAGCTTCGCGAGGTTCGCGTCCGCGGTGCTGCTCGCCGCGGCGAGCATGAGCGCGACAATCCCCAGCTGCGCGACCCAAGTCCATAGAGGGATGTAGCGCACCTGGGATGCGACGAACTGGGCAAACCCCATCCGGCGGCCATGGGCCCTGCTCGTCCGCTTGTCCTCGGTGGCCATGGCCTGCGCGAGCGAGTCGATAGTGTTCGGGTCCGCCTCCTCCCGTTGGGCGGAATAGTGCTGGGAGAGCTCGATTTCGAGCCTCGCTCGCTCCGCCTTACCCATCAAGACCACCCTCCTTCAAGTCCTCTTCGAGCGTCTTCAGCGCTGCCTTGATGTGCCTGCGCGCCGCGAATCGGCTTATCCCGAGGGTCTGGGCGACTTCGTTTACCCCGAGCCCCAAGCCAAACCGCAGCTCCACGACCTCGCGCAGCTCGCTTGGCAGCCGCTCCAATGCGAGGTCGAGATCCGCCTCGCGCCCGTCGCGCTCGCAGGCGGCGACATCGAACTCAAGGCTCACCGTCTCCAGCCGCCTCTCGCGGCTGGCGTCGACGCATACGCTTCTCGCTATCCGCATGAGGTAGGCGATGGGCTTGCCGCGCTCGCGGTACCCCTGGGCACGCACGAAGCGCAGGAACGTCTCCTGCGCGAGGTCACCCGCCTCGTGCCCGGCGGGCGCGTGGCGCCTGCAGTACGCCAGCACGTCGTCGTAGCACTCCTCGGCAATCTCGCGCGCCCGGTCCGGATCCAGGCCGCCGATCTCCCGTCTAGGCAAGCCAAACCACCTCCTCTACCTACTACAACGTGAAAGCAGCCCGAAATGTGCGGCCCTTCGCGATATTTTTACGAGTATTCTCCCATGGCCGCCATGAAATGAGCTCAGGGGGCGGGGTTCATTGCGTCCTGCGTCGGCTGTGGGCAAGATGGAAAACCTTGATTCCAAGGCTGTGCACACTCTGTCAGCCCGCTCACGGTATTCGATGCTTTGCTGATTTCCGCCATACAGGCTTTGTAGGGAATCGTATGAGTATGCATACAGATCGGGGCATGAGGACGAGAAGTCGGACCCGATGCGGTCCAATCAGGAGTCTGCAGTGAGCTTTGCGCCAGAACAGAAGAAGGGGGGTGTTCCCATAGTTTTGTCAAGCAGGCGGACTCGCTGAGTCCCAGGGTTT
>NZ_DBHHPX010000067.1:0-6673 GCF_057241865.1 Tractidigestivibacter sp. | reverse complement strand
GAACTTCTGACCTCTTCCGTGTCAGGGAAGCGCTCTCCCCCTGAGCTAAACGCCCAAATCTGTGCTGCCAGGGATGCAGCGAGGAGTATCTTACGCGAAAACGCTCGTGTAACGCAACCGTCAATCCCAAGTTTTTCTCGCTTCACAAATGCTGCTCAGCCAGAGGCTACCCCACTCGACACCGAATGTGTTGCGAACCGTCACACAATCGTACACAAACGTGTGACGCGCGCAGGACGTCACAGAAACGTCGACGAACGTGTTGCAGACCCGCAACACGTTCGTCGAGCAGTGCCGTCAACGTGGTCGGCAGATCTACCGTGTCAGAACCGTCATCCCGTATTCTGCAGCCCGGCAGCAACCCCGGACACGGTGCACAGGATGAGATAGATGAATCGCTCGCGCTCTTCCGGCGTGAGGTGCTCGCCGCGCGTGCGCATCTCGCGCAGCGCGCGCACCTGCGTCACCGAAAGCACGTTCACGAACGGCAGCCTCGCGCGAATCACCGGCCCCAGCACGCGCCTGTGCTCAAGCGGCCACTCGTCACCAACAATCGCCAGTACCCACTTGCGCGTAAGGCGCATCTCGTCCAGAACCTTCTCCGCGAGGTCGTCACGCGAGCCCAGCGCCAGATACATGCGGCCAATGCGCTCGTCGGTCTTTGAGAGCGACATCTCAATGTTGTCGATGAACGTCGTGAAGAGTGGCCACTCGGCGTAGGCCTGGCGGAGAAGCCCGAGGTCACCAAGCTCCTCGCACGCCGTCCCCAGACCGTACCACGCTGCCAGGTTGATGCGCGCCTGAGACCACGAGAAGATCCACGGGATGGTGCGCAGGTCGTCCAGGGACTTGGCCCCCAAGCCACGCTTGGCGGGACGCGACCCTATGGGCATGAGGCCAATCTCGGTAAGCGGCGTGACCGTGGAGAACCATTCCGCAAACCCCTCGGTCTCGAGCAGCTCGCGATAGCGCTCGCGCGACAAGACATCCAGCCTGGCTGCAAGGTCGGCGTACTTGGCCGTGGTCTCGGTGTTCACGTACTCGATGGAAGGCGATGACTGCAGAAGCGTCGCGCCGGCCACAGACTCCACATGGCGTCTGGCCAGCGTGGGGTCGCCATAGCGAGCGAAGATGACCTCGCCCTGCTCTGTAAGCTTAAAGCGGCAGTTGACCGAGCCCTTGGGCTGCGAGAGAACCGCGCGGTTGGCCGGGCCGCCGCCGCGGCCCACCGCGCCGCCGCGGCCGTGCATGAGCACCAGGTCGATGTCGTTTCTCTCGGCCCACTGCGCAATGGCCGCCTGTGCCGCGTGAAGCACCAGCGTCGCGGAGGTGGGGCCAGCGTCCTTGGACGAGTCCGAGTAGCCAAGCATGACCTCCATGCGCCTGCCCGTCTGGGCGAGGCGCCTCTGCACGGGCTCAAGGCGGATGATCTGGTCGAGTGTGTCCACGGCGTTCTCGAGGTCCTCGACCTGCTCGAAGAGCGGAATCACGTCGAGCACCGGCACGTCAGACTTGTGGGCAAAGGCGAGCTGGGCCAGCTCGTACACGTCGGCCACGTTCTGCGCCGACTGCGTGAACGAGATGATGTAGCGCCGCGCGGCCTTCTCGCCATTCACGCGCTGGATGCTGCCGATGGCGCGGAAGGTGTCGAGGACCTCGCGCGTCATGGGCTGGAGCTCTCCCCTCTCGCCCCAGCGCCCATGCTCACGGATGTCCTCGAGCGCACGCGCGTGCACGAGCGAGTGCTGACGAAACTCCATCTCCACCAGGCAGAACCCGAAGGTCTCCGCCTGCCAGATGAGCTTTTGCAAGGGGCCGTAAGCGGTGCGCACGGCACCGGCCGCGGCGAGCGAGCGCTGAACAACCCGCAGGTCGGCGATGTAGTCATCGGCCGAGGCGTACATGATGTCGGCCGTACGCTGAATGGTGGCGCGCAGGCGATCAGAGATCACGATCATGATGGCGCGGTGGAGCTCGGAGGTCGAGACCTCAAGTGCACGCTGCGAGAGGACCTCGCTCATCTCGACCTGGTGGTTCCACAGGTTCAGGAGCGCGTCGGAGGGCTTGGTGAAGCGCGTATCCAGCGTGAGGTTTTTGCCCACGTAGTAGGTCCTGTCGGCCAGCGCCTCCAGCACGTGGACGCGGAACTTCTCGGCCACCTTGCGACTCACCTTTGCGGTAACGTTGGGGTTGCCATCGCGGTCGGAGCCAATCCAGCTGCCGGGGTGGAAGAACGCCGGGCACATGGGCGGCACGGTGCCGGCACGCGAGCCCAGCTCCCAGTCGTCAAAGCGCCGGTAGACCTCGGGCACCATGTCGAAGAGGGTGGCGTCGAAGATGTCGATGACGGTGTCGGCCTCCTCGACGGGCGTCGGCTTCTTGTACGCGATGGGCGAGGTGCGCACCAGGGCGTCAATCTCCTGCAGCATGAGCCGCTCGTTCTCCACCAGCTCCAGGCCTGCGAGCGTCGCGCGCCTGGTGAGCAGCCCGGAGATGCGGCTGATCTTGCCCTCGACCGCCTTGCGCCGCGCCTCGGTGGGGTGCGCGGTGAAGACCGGGTGGAACTCCAGGCGGTTGAGAAGCGCCACTGCCTTGGCGCGGCCGCACTCGTCAACCAGCCGCCCATAGGCAACCGTAAGATCGTTGATGGGGTCTGCGGACTCCGTCGTGGGGACCTCGCCCTCGCGGCGGCGCAGCGATGAGACGCGGTAGTTCTCCTCGCAGATGTTTGCCAGATGGAAGTAGGTGACAAAAGCGCGCATGAGCAGCGTTGCCCTGTCCATGGAAAGCCCGTCGATGGTCGAGACAAACTCGTTGAACGCCCTCTGGGCCTGGGCAGCCTTCTCGTCCGTGTGTGCCACGCTGTCTGCATACGTCACGCGGATGGCATCGCCCAACAGAAGGTCGAAGGTGGCGAGAAGGTCTGGGTCATTCTCCGCAAGCACCTTGCGGACCAGGCGCAGGAAGAGTGCCAGGTTGTCGCGGAGCTCCTCGGGAACGTCCACCAGTGCGAGCGCAGAGCGCGCCTGCTCGACCTCGCTTGGTCCCACGAAGGCGCTCCCATCACCTAGGCTTGGCACCTCGGTTGACGTCATGTATCCCCCCCTCAGCTCCCGCCGGTCCCGCCGACGGACGTGCACGTGCACCACATGTCTCAGCATACAGATGCTACCTTAGCAAGCTCCTGTAAGGGCGGTGCAAATCCCACCAAGCGGCCACGAAGGCGAAACGCAACGTACACGATGGGGCGCATCAGGACCGGGCAGCCTGCGGCGCGTCGCGATACAATGACACGCACGCACAGGCGAGAAGACCCGAGAGGCGAGACGAGCTTGGCCCCCGCGGCCACGAGAGGATGATTGGCGCATGACACGCACGAGCAGGCGACGCGGGAACACCCGGCAGGAAAGTCTGAGCTCGCTCGTTGGTTCGCGCGCCGGCAAGCACGAGGGCCCCCTCTCTGCCGCAAAGCCCAAGAAGGAAGGCTTTCTCCGCCGCGTGACCAACCATTGGTGGAACCGCCTGATCTCCTCGGTCTTCTCGGGCTCCATCTCCGAGCAGTCCGAGCAGTACCTGGCGCACCAGACCACGCGCGACTACGTGTGCAACTCCATTGGCCAGGCGGCCTGGGGCGGTTTCTTTCCGCTGCTGACCATCGTGGCCACGCAGTTTGTGGGTACGGAGAACGCCGGTCTCTTCTCGATGGCCATGGTTGTGGGCACGCTTCTGTACTTTGCGGGCAACTACGGCGTGCGCACCTACCAGGTCTCGGACATAGACGAGATGGACTCGTTCTACGACTACCAGGTCAACCGCATTGTCACGTGCGTTGCCATGGTACTTATCGGCCTGCTGTACTGCCGCATCCGTGGATACGCCGCTGACATGACCACCATCGTGTGCGGCGTCATGGGCTTTAGGTTCTTTGACGCACTGGGCGACGTGTACGAGGGCAGGCTGCAGCAGAAAGACAAGCTCTACCTGGCCGGAATCTCGCAGGCCGTGCGCTGCGCGCTTGCGTTTGTGGTGTTCACGGTGCTCTTGCTCCTCACGCGCAACCTCATGGTTGCGAGCGTGGGCATGGCCATGGGTGCCGCCGCATCCTTCGTGCTGCTTACGCTTCCTTTGGCGCTCATGGAGACGGAGCGGTCGCTGCCGCTCACCTGGCGTGGCGTGAGGGAGATCTTCGTCAACTGCTTCCCGCTCTTCCTGGCGATGTTCCTCTACAACCTCATCGACTCCATGCCCAAGTTTGCCATCGAGGGCGCGCTCTCCTACGACAACCAGCTCTACTACAACGCCATGTACTTCCCCGCCCACGCCATCCTCATGGCGGCAGCGATGATCTACAAGCCGCAGCTGCTGCGTCTGGCGAGCATTTGGGACGACCCCGTGCAGCACAAGCGCTTCGACCTGATCATCCTCGCCATGATGGGCGTCATCGCGGCGATTACCGTGGTTGTCGGCCTCTTCATGGGCTGGTTGGGCATCCCCATCATGGGGTTCCTGTACGGCGTAGACTTCGAGCAGTTCAGACCGCTCGTCTACGTGATGGTGGCCAACGGCGGCATCTGCGCGGCAATCGACTTTCTGTACCAGATCATCACGGTGCTGCGCGAGCAGCAGGCCGTGAGCAGGCTATACCTCATTACGTTTGCCTTCTCCGTGCCGGTGCTGTGGCTGCTCGTTGGGTTCTCGGGGCTCTCCGGCGCCGTCGTGGGCGCCGTGGTGGTGATGAGCATCCTTTTGGTGCTGCTGCTCTCGGAGTACTTCGCGATCCGCAAGCGCCTCGAGCGGTACTAGCGCGGGGTCGGGGTTGGGTGCACGGCCCGCCAGCGTGGCCTGCCGTCGCAACCCGCCGGCTACCGACCTGACGCCGCGTCCCCGCCGGCATCGTCGCCCTTCTCGTCGCCCATCTCAAGCGCGTTCGCACGCGAGTCTCGCCGCTCTTTTGCGGCACTCGTCACATGCACGAACAGCAACCCCAGCGCCGCCGACGTGACCGACCCTGCGAGGATCGCGCACTTTGCTGCCATGGCCTCGTCGGGGTCGGCAAAGGCCAGCCCCGAGATGAGAATCGACATCGTAAAGCCCAAGCCGCCCATGATGCCCACCGCAATGATCTGCAGCCAGTCCACGTGCTTGGGCAGCTTGGCAAAGCGAATGCGCACGAGAAGCCACGTCACCAGGATGATGCCCAGCGGCTTTCCCAGCACGGCGCCAAAGTAGACGCCCTTGGTCACCGAATTCGCAACGATTGCGGAGAGGTCCATGTCCACAATCCTCACTTGCGCGTTCACAAACGCAAAGATGGGCAGGATCACAAAGTTCACCGGTACCGAGATGTAGCGCTCCATGCGCTCCAGCGGTGGCGTGACGTGGTGCATCACGCGCTCTACGCGCGCTGCGGCAGTGGTGAAGTCATGCTGGCCAAGCACGTGGCTCTCGTCGTCATACGTGTCATCCAGCTCGCGGGCGCGGGCGTCAAGCCAGTTGCCCACCTTGGAGAGGCGCACGTCGGACCGGGCGGGAAGGAAGAACGCCAGAATGACGCCGGCCAGCGTGGCGTGGATGCCGGAGCTGTACATGCACACCCACAGCACAAGCCCCACCAGCATGTAGGGCTTTGCAGAGTAGACCTTCATGCGCGAGATGATCCACAGCACGATGACCACGCCAACCGACGCAGCCACCCAGGCCACACTGGGGGCCTGCCCGTAGAAAAGCGCGATGACGACGATAGCCAAGATGTCGTCAGCGATGGCCAGCGTCTGGAAGAATACCTTCGTAGCTGGTGCAATGCGGTCGCCGAGAAGCGACATCACACCCAGCGCAAAGGCGATGTCGGTCGCGATGGGCGTAGCCCACCCGTGCACGGCGCCACCGGCGTTGATGACGAGATAGATCAGCGCGGGCGCGGCAACGCCACCCACGGCAGCCAGCATGGGAAGCGCCGCCTGCCTGGGTTTTCTCAGCTGGCCCACGGTTATCTCGTACTTGAGTTCGATGCCCACGAGAAGGAAGAAGATGGCCATGAGAAAGTCGTTCACAAAGGCCTCGAGGGAAACCGAGAAGACCGCCGGGCCAATGCCCACAGAGAGCGGTGCCTGGAGAACCTCCTCGATCACCTCATAGGCAGGCGAGTTGGCCGTGATGACCGCCGCGATGGCGGCGAGCACCATGACCGCGGCAGCTATCGTCCCGTTCGAAGTCACCTTGTGGACCGCACTGCGCTGCTCGATGCGCCTGAGGACTGCGGGCTCACCGTAGATGCTTGCCATTGGCTGTGTTTTCCGTTTCCTTGAGGAGAGGCCGCTCGGGCCCTTCGTTACCTCTCTATCCTACCCAACCAATGCCACGGATTTATGCATCCGTCGTTATGGCATCGGGCACGGCTTCCGAGGGAGCCTGGTTGGGGGCGAGAGGCGCGGCCGGCTCCTTAGCAGCCGCCTCGTCCAGCGCCAGGACCTGCTCGACATAAATCTTTGCGGCAAGGCTTACAACCGCGGCCTCGATGGTCCTGTCAAGGGGCGAATCGACCCGCATGCCGTTGGCATCACGCAGGTCTATCACGGGTTCGACCGCCGGCGCCACGAAATCCGGTCCCACGGCAAACTGCTCCCGAGTTTTGCAGCTAGTTAGCTGACCCTCGATTCATAACCCCCAGCTCAGA
>NZ_DBHHPX010000066.1:0-7182 GCF_057241865.1 Tractidigestivibacter sp. | reverse complement strand
TCGAAAACCCCAAAGCTTGTAGAGGCTCCTAGGGACCGTCTCTCACTGTAATGGGGCAGAGGACGGCGTGGTTTTCAACGGCTCGGAGCCGGAGGGTTCCTGCGCCAAACCCGGAGACTCTGAGGTGTTGGAAACCACGCCCTGTGTTCCATTGAGCCCACATTCGCGCATGGCGAAACGGAGCGCGTCTTTTTACGGCCTTGGCGATTGGTGTCGTGTTTTTCACGTCCAGCGGATACGGGATGGCCGTTTTCACCGGCTTCGTTTTCGGCCAGGTGGTGTACAAGCCCTCGCATGGCACCCGGGCATTTTCTGCGCCCTGGTTCCCGAGTCCCAGATTTCGGCCCGCCATATTCTAAGCGGCAGAATGTGGCGGGCCCAGTACGGGCTAGGAGAGTTTTCAACGGCTGCGAGTCGGAGGGTTCACACATCTAACCCGTAGACTGCCGGAGATGTTGGAAACCCTCATGGCCTTCTACGCTCGCCGTTGAGGCCCATCTGGGATACTGGTGGCCCGCCTCCTAGGGTAAAGTGGTTGATGATGTCGGGTATCATGCCGCGTGCTGTCGATTGGGGTCATAGATGGATACGACGCTCCTGGAGGTTCTCGTCTATCAGCGGGACCATCACATCGACGGCAACGTGTACAAAGCTTGCCAGTGCGACTTCGCCTACAACTCCAACCACATCGAGGGCTCGACTTTGACCCACGACCAGACGGTCCAGATCTTCGACAGGGCAGTCTTCTCGGGCACGGCCAAGGTCGATGACATCGTCGAGACGAGGAACCACTTCTCGGCCTTCGACCAGATGCTGGACTCATGGGACGTGCCGCTCGACACCGACTATCTCTGCGGTCTCCACCGCACGCTCAAGGAGGGGACCTCGGATGCCGGGAACCCGATGATGGCGGTCGGGTCCTTCAAGCGCCTCTCGAACGTGATAGGGGGCGCCGCCTCCGACGTCGAGACGGCCGCCCCGACAGACGTCCCCGGACTGGTGGACGCCCTCGTCTGCGCCTACGAGGACCAGGCGTCGCACACCTTCGACGACATCGTGAGGTTTCACTGGGGCTTCGAGCGCATCCATCCGTTCTCCGACGGGAACGGGCGCGTGGGGAGGCTCGTCATGTTCAAGGAGTGTCTGCGCGCTGGTCTCACCCCGTTCATCATCACGGAGGACCTGCGGGGCTACTATCTCCGCGGCCTCCGCGAGTACGAGAGGACCCCGGGCTACCTCACCGACACGTGCGGGTTCGCCCAAGACCGCTTCGAGGAGGGCTACATGCCCCTGGCGAGGGAGTTTGCCTCGGAGATGAGGGCCATTGGGATGGACGGGTCGCATGACGATGGGGAACGCAAGGGCCGCAGGCGCGGGGGCATCCATAGGTGACGGCCTAGTTTTCAGGCGGTGGATTGTCAGGCTGAGTGCAACAGCATAGCGCCAGGCGAGAGGCGTGGCGCACCCCCGTGGGCTACGATGCTAGTTGTCGAAGCCAATACCGGGAGCCGAGGGGAAATGCGCCACTGCGCACATCCTAGCGCCGAAGAGCGCGACAGGATGGCCGAGCTGCACGCCGAGGGCAAGGGGGTCAGCGACATCGCCGTGGACATCGGCAGGGACAGGTCGACCGTGGGCCGCGAGCCCAGGAGGAACGGCAGGCGCGGCCGCTACGGGGCGATCGCCGCCCAGGGGAGGGCCGGGGCAAGACACCGGGCCCGCGGGCCCCGCAGGAGGCCCTCCGACCCGTCCCTCGCCGAGTCCGTCCGCCGACGCATCCTGGGCGGCCACTGGTCGCCCGAGCAGGTAGACGGGAGGGCGCGCCTCGAGCGCGGGGGCTCCTGCGCCGTGGGCTTCGCGACCATCTGCCGCGCGGGCGGCCGGGGCGTGCTCGACCTACCAGGCGCTCGGAAGGAAGAGCAGGCCAAGCGCCACCTGCGCAGGGAGGGGAGGAGGCCGCGCAGGGGACGCGGGGGGAGGCGAGGCAAGGTCAGGGTCTCCCACGAGATCTCCGAGCGCCCTGCCGAGGCCGCCGAGCGCCCCCGCCCCGGCGACCGGGAGGGCGACACGGTCGCCGGCAGGCCGGGGGGGAGCCTGCCTGGTGACGATCGCCGACCGCAGGTCGCGGCTGCCCGCAGGCGGCAGGGCCGCCGCGCACGCGAGCGCCGATGTGGGCGGGGTCGAGGCCCTGGCGGGGCGGCCCCTTGAGAGCGTGACGCCAGGCCGCGGCAAGGGGTTCGCCAACCACGCAGGGGCGAGCGAGAGGCTCGGGGGCGTGGCGTTCTGCTTCTGCGAGCCCCACCACCCCTGGCAGAGGCCCACGGTCGAGAACGCCAACGGCCTCATCCGCGAGCTCTTCCCCAAGGGCACGGACTTCTCCGAGGCCACCGATGATGAGGTGCGGCACGTCTTCGACATGATCGACGGCAGGCCGAGGAAGGTCCTGGGATACAGGACGGCCAACGAGGTCTACAGGGAGCTGCTGCACTCAGCTTGACAATCTGCCCCGTCAATCGGGCCCCTTGACACCTTCTCCGACGTCGAACGTCACCGTGAACACGGATCCATGGGGCCGGTTCTCACCTATCGTGATGCGTGCGCCGTGCCGGGAGAGGATGGTCTTCACAAGCGAGAGGCCTATGCCTGCGCCACCAAACTCGCGCGAGCGCGACTTGTTGACTCGGTAGAAGGGTTCGAACACAAGCCCCCGTACGTCGGGTGCAATGCCCACGCCCGTGTCGGAAACGGAGGCCACGGCCCCTTCCCTCGACACAGAGAGCTGCAGCTCGACTTCTCCGCCATCAAAATTGTAGCGGATGGCATTCTCAGCCAGGTTGTAGAACGCACGGTAGAGAAGACCCGCATTGCCCATGACCGAGACGGGCTGGACGTGGCAAGAGAGCGAGACGTTGCTCTCGTGGGCAAGGGGACCAAGGTCTGCTGCGACATGGGCGAGAACCGAATCGAGGGACACGCGCTGGACGTCGGGCAGCTCCCCCGTGTCCGTGAGCTCGAGGAGGTTGCCGACGAGGGAGGAGAGTCGGTTGACATACGTCTCCATCGTGTTGACCAGCTCGTCATACTCAGTCTGCTGCCTCTCCTTCTTCCTGAACACGTCGATACGCGTGCGCAGCACGGCGAGCGGCGTCCTCAGCTCGTGCGCAGCGCTGGCGGCGAAGCGCCTCTGCATCGCGAACGCCTCATCCAGCTGGCAGGTCATCTGGTTGAACGATCTCACGAGCTCCTTGATCTCCTCGCCGCCGTCGACCTCGATCGGTTCGGAAAGGGTGCTTGGCTCGATGGCGCGCACGTGTGAGGAAAGCTGCTTGATGGGCCTCGTGTAGCGTCCTGCCAGGAGATACGCCGCCCAACTGCCGACGACAACCACGAGGGCCAAGATGGAAAGGGTGTCGGAGAGAATCGCCCGCTCGATGCCGTCCACATCGAGGATGATGGAAAGGTCGCCCCGTTGCAGGGACTGAGTGGCCGCAAGCTCTAGCAGCGCGGAGGTCGAACGGTACACGAGCAGGGTCAACACGGCGCAGCAGCAGACGAGCAGGGCGACCATGAGGAGGGTAAGCTGCGTGCGCACCGAACGCATTGCCTTCGCCAAGCCGCTAACGCCCACCATGGTCGTCCTCCTCTGTCAGATAGTAGCCCTCTCCAATCTTGTTGGATATGGGGTCGCACCCGAGCACGGATCGCAGCTTCTTTCTGAGTGAGCAGATGTGCACCCTCACCGAGTTGCTGAATGGGTCGACGCTGCTATCCCACGCATGTGACAACAGCTCCTCGCTGCTTACCACCTGGCCCTTGTGACGCATGAGGTATTCCAGTATCGCGGTCTCCTTCTTCGTGAGGCTGATCTCGACGCCCTTGGCGCTGAGCCTGCGGGTGGTCGTGTCAAAGCGAAGGTCACCGCAGTCGAGGAACGTCTCCCCCTGCGTATACTCTCGTCTCAGGAGGTTGCGCACCCGGGCCTCGAGCTCCCCAAAGGCGAAGGGCTTCACAAGGTAGTCGTCTGCCCCTGCATCCAAGCCGACGATACGGTCGGAGACCGCCGAGCGGGCAGAAAGTATGAGCACTTTGGTCTCCGAATGCTGGGCCCTCAGCGTCCGCAGCAGTTCGAGCCCATCGATGCCAGGGAGGTTGAGGTCCAGCAGAATCAGGTCATAGGGCTCTATCTGTGCCATCTCAAGTGCATCGGTCCCGTTGTCAAGGAGGTCGACGTAATAGCCGTCTATCCTGAGGCCTTCACCGATGGATTCAAGAAGCTCACGCTCGTCTTCGACCACGAGGATTTTCAAAATCGTCGCTCCCCCTCAAACGCTCATGCGAATCGCGCCCCGAGCCGGATGGCACGAGGCGTGATCCCCTTATTGTAAGAGATGCTAGCGAATCGGAGGAATCCGATATCGAGCGATCTCCGGCGCGCATCGTTCCCGCATGGGAGGCCTGATTGTCCCTTGGCCTAGTTATCCTTCGCCTTGGCAAGTGCCTCATCGACGCGCTTGAGGAGTTCGCTTCCCTCGAGCCTGTCGAGACCACCGGTGATGGGGTCGCCGACGAGCTTGCCGTCCTGGTCGATGACCATCGTGGTCGGGAAGGCCGTGAGGCCCTCGATCACCTGGTTTGCGTCGCTCTTGGAGTTGAAGGCGATGTTGTCGTACGTGACCCCCTGCTTCGAGAGAATATCCCGCCCCTCATCCTTAGCGTCATCGGTAAACCCAGCCTCGGCGTTGACCCCAAGGACGTTGACGCCCTTGTCCTTGTACTTGTCGCTCAGCTCCTGAAGGAGTGGCATCTCCTTTACGCAGCTCGTGCAGCCGTTGAACCAAAACGACAGGACCGTGACCTTGTTCTTCTTGAATACCTCGTTGCTGACGGTCTCGTCGTTGGAGATGTTCGTGGCCTCGAAGTTGGGGAATGCGTCGCCGTCCTTGAGGTGCAGCTTGGATGCTGCCTCGGGCGGGACGTCCGTCGATCCGGACTCGACAGGCACCGCCGCGTCCGGGGCAGCTTCCGTCGACTGGCTCTTCGGGTTTGCCCCACAGCCGACCAGGGAGATGGTCATAAGAATTCCTGCAGCAGAGACCAGAGCCTTCTTCGTGACTTCCTTCATGGTGTTTCCTTTCTGAAACCTTTTCCACTGTGTATGGCTGCCGGCCTCACGGCCGGTGCATAACCGCTTTCGTCGCTCCCGATACCAGCAGCGATGACCTACGCACGCTTGTTTGCGGAGGCATCTGGCTGGGCGAGCTTGGCCCTGACAGGGGTCAGATCAACCTTGATCGCTTTGACGGGACACGCCTTGGCGCACTCGCCACAGCGTATGCACTCGAGAGAAGAGGGGTTCTTAGTTATGTTGACATCCATCTTACAGACACGGGAGCATTTGCCACATTTGACACACTTATCTGCATCGACATGGTATTGCAAGAGAGAGACCTTGTTGAATAGCGAATAGAAGGCCCCAAGGGGGCAGATCCATTTGCAGAACGGTCGATAGAACATGATGCTCAAAAGCGCGATTGTCGCCAGGATGCTGAACTTCACGGTGAAGAGACCACCCAACGCGGCCCTGATGCTCGTATCGGCAAGAGACAACGGAATGGCACCCTCAAGTATGCCCTGCGGGCATACGTATTTGCAGAAGTACGGATCTCCCATCCCCACGGAACTCTGGATGAAGGCGGGAAGGGCCCAGACCATTATGACCAGGATGCCGTACTTGAGGTAACGCAGGCCTTTGAGTCTCCTCGTGCTGAGCTTCTTGGGAAACGGGATTTTGTTGAGCAGGTCTTGGACCCAGCCGAAGGGACAGAGGAAACCACACACGAACCTTCCCAGAAGCGTCCCTATGAGAATCAAAATCCCAATTATATAGTAGGAAAAGCTGAACTTGGAGGACCCGACAACCGCTTGGAATGCCCCGACCGGACAAGCTCCTGTGGCCGCAGGGCACGAATAGCAGTTAAGCCCTGGGACGCAAATCGACTTTGCCGAACCGGTGTAGATTGTCCCCTCAAGGAAATTGGGGATGTGGGGGTTGGTCAGGAAGGTGGCTATGGTCTGCACAGTTCCCCTCCTGCGCAGGAACACTCCGATACGCGAGAGCATCGTTTTCATCATATGCACCTACCCGATGCCCACGCACTCGAGGCATATCCTTATCGCCTTGGCGAGGACGGTGTGGACCTCTCCTCGGTAGGCCCCATAGGCGACAAACGTGCCACCAAGGACCATCAGCAGCATCGGTATGACCCTTATACGATGAAAGACCAGAACGCCAACCTGCTTTGTATCCATACGCTCCTCCTTCTTTGTGCCAACCAGTACAGCAGACGGGGTGTTAAGTCCTCGTTAAGAGTGATCACCTTCACGGCGGGAGGATCCATCCAGGGCCTTGTTGGAGGAGAGGTTGTCACCTTCAAGACAACTGGAGAGCGGGTCGACGTGGGGATCATCCAGGACAACCACTCCATCGTGTGGGATGGCAGCACCAGCGAGTCTGACTACATGGTAGACGAGCAGCTCAGTGTCCTTACGGTGACCTGCCAGGCTGCGCGGCCGGTACCTCCAGCGGCGCTACGGGAGAAAATACCGGCGGGAAAGTCAGCACCGACTGGGTGCCCGAACGCCCCTGCGGCACCTCCTCTTCGCCCAACACGGTCGATTCCATGGCAACCGGCACCTGCTTGTCGGAGGTGGTCTGGCGCTATGTGTGCCTACGCTCTGCACCATAGGTGCGACATATTGAGTTCGCTTTCGAATCCAATTTCCATTAAATTGTCGACAAATCAACATAAATATTATAATCATCCTGTAATTCTGTAGCAACACGGAGACGCCATGCTGAGAAAAGTTGTGGGCTTGTGGCCGCTGCGATGGCAGCCTGTTTAGGACTCAGGCTCTCGGTATCATTCTTTGGCGGAGTCGGACATCACGGCCTTGCCCTTCTTATTGGGAACGGGCCTGGATTCTGATGGGTAGCATCCCGTTCATGATTGCAATCCATACCGCAGTCGCGGCGCGTGCGTTCGCAATCACCTATCAGGCCATGGCTAACAGGTACCTCACGGTGCTGTTGAGTGCCGCTTCCGCGATTTGCGTTATCGCTGCGTTCGCCTCTACTCTTCCGCAGTAGCTTAGCTTGACCCACAATCCAGATTCCTGCTCCCA
>NZ_DBHHPX010000065.1:0-7875 GCF_057241865.1 Tractidigestivibacter sp. | reverse complement strand
GGTCGGATTGGGGCGCGTGTTGGTCAATCTGGTGAAACCTAAGCTAGCGCTATCAGAAGGCACCGCTTCCGCGCCGACGGCCCCAGCGGGAGGCGGGCGGCGGGCGCCGCCGAGCTCCGCGTCCCCGCCGGCAGGGCCTGCCCCTCGCCGGTCGTCGGCCGCTCCGGCGGCATGCCGCCGGGCCGGCCGGCCTCGACGCCGCCCGACGCCGGGATGGCGAGCTCGCCGCCTCCCGGTGCGTGCGGGTGGCTCGGCGATGGCGGGCGTCCCCTGGCGCGCAGCGGCCGGGGATGCCACTGCCGATGGCCGGGGTGGATAGGCATGTGCGAAGGACACGGCCCGGCCAGACCGGTGCCGAGGAGGGGCTGCGGCCCGGACGGCGCGAGGCGCGGGGGGCTCTCCGGCAGGCTGAGGATGGAGCTCTCCTGCGGGTGCGATCGGTCCGGGGTGACGGTCGGGGGGCTCACCGCCATGCCCGACGCGTACCTGGGGTGGCATCGTGGCGTCAGGGCCAAGAGCGACTCGGGCCACAGGAGCCCCATGCGGTGCCGAAGGGACTCGGGGCCAGTCGCATAGGATCGTTTCGGTCCAGGATTCCCACCGCAGCCCCGCGGCTTTGACAGCATGGAGCACGCGAAGGCATACCTGACGAGCGACCTTTTCACCACAAAGGTTGCCCCTAGCCTCAAGCCAACCTGGGCGGCCGATCCCGACATCCGCTTCTACGAGGTTGCATAGGGGAGTCGGCAACAGCGCAAACTGCAGCCAAGAAAAGACACGCGTGCGGCTGGTGGCGACTGCGGTCCCACTGGCCGCTTGTCGTGCTCCATCCGCATTCCCCACATAAGGGCCTAATTTGTGTCGCGCCTTGGCAGTAAGGTCAAGGCACACGAAGTCGGGAGATGCCGTGATGCGGGGGTGGGGGCAGATGGCGGAGAACGTGAAAACAGCGGAGGAGCTGAGAAAAGAGATCCGTGTCGTGCGTGACTCCGTCCTGGGGTTGGTCACGCGCATGGAAGACATTAAACTTCAGCAGATTCCGCAGATTCGGGCGGACTATGCGCTCAAGATTGGCTGCTGGGAGCAGGGCCTTCTCGAAGCTGAGATCGCCGCACGCCGTGCAAAGCGAAGGCTGGCGCTGGCGCAAGGACAAGCAAACAGGGGAGTAGCGCCGCGGATGGATCACATCGAGACCGTGCTCGACATCGAGTTTGCGGAGTGGTCGGCGCTGGCAGAAGAGGCGCACTCCGCTGTCGAGCAAGCGCTCGCTTGGCGTGCGGGCTTGGTGCCCATGACAAAGGCAGAGGCCAACATCCTTCACTCCGTGTACCGAACGCTCATGAAGCGGCTGCACCCCGACGTGCATATGGGAGAGGACGAGGAGCGCGCAGCGCTCTTCCAGATTGCGCAGGCGGCTTACAAAAACGGTGACGTGGAAGCCCTCCGCTCCCTGGAGGCGGCCACGCGCCGCTTCGATGGCCCGGATGATCTTGCAGAGACGGACGATGCGACGCTTCTCGCAGAGGAGCTTGAGCTTGCCCAGATCGAGGAGAACGTCATGCGTCAGCAGCTACACAAGCTCGAGGAGGGTGAGGACATAAAGCTTGGTCACATGCTTGCCGACCCTGATTGGGTAGCGGAGCGCACCATGGAGCTCAAGGCTGCCATCGAGCAGTGGGAGCGCATGCGCTATGAGTGCGACACACGCCTCGAGAAGCTCAAGAGGAGCTTCGATGAGTGACGAGAGGGCGGTTGTGGGACCGTCCGGTACGGCGGGAGGTCTGGTGGCCGTTACCTCTGCGACGGCCGGTGCGATTATTGCAGCGATACATGGGCAGAGTGGGCTCGGCGTTAACGTGCCCAAGCCCTTCTCGCAGCCAATCTGTCTGGTGCCAGACACGTGTGTAGCTGGGACCACCCATGTGGCAAACATCGAGGATCTGGCGCATGGCTTGCACGAGGGCGACCACCTGCGCCTTGAGCGCGATGACAAAAACGCTTACGACCACTGGGCCATCAGGGTACTCGATGCGCACGGCGAGCATCTGGGCTATGTTTCTGCCGATATCAACCAGATTCCTGCGCGCCTCATGGACGGTGGAAAACGCCTCTATGGAGAGGTCACCAAGGTAGAGCTGGTGGGTAGCTGGTGGAAGATCAGTATGGGGGTGTGGCTCGATGACTAAGGCTCGATGACTAAGGCTCGGCACGGCAGTGACACCTAGGAGAACAACGCCTCGGCCTTCGACTGCAGATGGGACAAGGGGACAGTCCCCTTGTCCCATGTCGACCGTCATACTCCAACATGTCGCCACGCTGTTGTCGGACCTCTGCACCTGATATGCTTATCGGGGTCCAGTGTCCGTCAACAACAGACCGGAGGTCTTTCATGTTCATGATCGTACCCATCGTCATCATCGTGATCCTTGTGCTTTCAACAGGCTATGCCGTGCGCCAGCAGCACGTCGCCGTCATCGAGCGCCTAGGTAAGTTCCACGGCTTTGCCGGCCCAGGCTTCCATGTCAAGTTCCCCTTCATCGACATCACGCGCGACGTGAGCCTCATGACCGAGGACGAGCACATGACCTTTGATGCCAAGACCTCAGACAACGTGACCATCGAGCTGGATGTCTCCATCCAGTACCACGTGGATTACGCCGATGTCGAGAAGGGCGCCGATTCCGGCGTCTACCGCAGCTTCTACACGCTGCAGGACCCGGTTGGCCAGATGCAGGACTACCTGGCCGATGCCCTGCGCTCCCAGATTCCCGCGCGTACGCTGGACGAGGTCTTCTCCGAGAAGGACGCCATTGCCCACGCAATCGACGAGGTCGTTGCCGCCAAGATGCTCGATTACGGATACGTCCTGGTAACCACCCTCATCACGCGCATCAAGCTGCCGCAGGAGGTCCAGGAGTCGATGAACCACATCATCGCCTCGAAGAACAACCTCGAGAGCGCGACCAACGACGCCAACGCCGCAAAGGCCAAGACCGTCATTGCTGCTCAGGCTAAGGCTGAGGCCATGGCCGCAGAGGGCAAGGGCATCGCCGACCAGCGTGTCGCCATCGCGCGCGGCATCAAGGACTCAATCGACACCATCCGAGAGTCGGGTGTTACCGAGGAGGAGGCCAACCGCCTCTTCGAGTTCACCCAGTGGACCGACATGATGAACAACTACGCTGCGAGTGGCAAGGCGGCCACGGTGCTTTTGCCCGAGGACTTTGACCAGAGCGGCGTCTTCAAGAGCATCGTCGCGGGGAAGAAGGCCCCCGAGGGCAGGTAGACGGCCATCGGGAGTTGCGGCTGCCAGCAGAGCATAAGGATAGGGGACGAGAACCCCACCTGCCTCGATTGCAGCGGCGGCTATGCCCGCTTCACCCGACGCTCCAGTCGCTTGCCCACCGCCACGAGCGTCATCACGATCACGTAGTAGACGGCGGCGACGGCGATGAACGGCTCAAACGCGCGGTACGTGAGCGCTTGGACGCTCTGTGCCGCGCGCATCATGTCCATAAGGCCAATGGTCGCCACAAGCGAGGAGCTCTTGAGCACGGTGATTACCTCGTTGACCAGTGCCGGAGCGACTGAGCGCAGCGCCTGAGGAATGATGATCTCCCACATCATGAGGCGGTAGGGCAGTCCCAGCGCCCGCGCGGCGTCGTATTGGCCGCGGTCAACGCCCTCGATGCCGCCACGGACGGTCTCCGAGACGGTAGCCGAGCCGTTGAGTCCCAGCGTGAGCACCGACGCCGCAAACATCGAGACCTTGTAGCCCGTGAGCTGCGGCGTTGCGAAGTACGCGATGAAGAGCAGCACGATGAGGGGGATCCCGCGGGAGATCGAGGTGTAGAAGTCGAGCACGAGGCGCAGCGGCCTGCAGGGCAGCACCTTGAGTACGGCGATGAGGAACCCCAACGCAAAGGCAAGGACTAGCGCGGCCCCCGTCACCTCGAGGGTGACGGCAAGCCCGCTTGCGAACATTGGCAGGTAAGGCTCGATGACCGAGAAGTTCATGCGGGTTTCTCGCCAGCTGATCGCTACTTGGACGAGGAGGAGCCCACGCCCTCCGTTGCCGTGCCAGATGCGGAGAAGTCCCCGCCCCACTCGAAGTCCGTGCCAACGTAGGTGCCAATGAGCTGGTCGATGGTGCCGTCCTCGAGCATCTCGCCGATGCACTGGTCGAAATCGGCCACAAAGGACGCGCCCTTCGTTGCCATGATGCGGTAGACGCCCACGTAGTCCTTGGTCTCGCTGCGGTCGAGAAGGCCCAGCACCAGGCCTTCGTTGGCGTCGCGCATGGACTGGCCCTCGGCGCCGTCGCACACGTAGGCGTCGATGCGGCCGGCGAGAACCTCCTGAAGGCACTGGTCGCCACCATCGTAGGTGTGGATGTCGGCGTTGGGCAGGACGGTAGTCACAAACTTGTTCTGGACGGTGCCGGTTGTGCAGGCGATGCTCTTGCCGGAAAGGCCGTCGATGGTCGTTATGGGGTCGCCGCCCAGGGTAAGCACACCGACGAGCGGCTGGTAGTAGCCGCGGGTGAAGTCGTAGGTCTGCTCGCGCTCGGCATTTGATGACATCGCCATCGTGAATGAGGTGTCACTCGACTGGACGGAAGCAAGCGTGGCGGCAAATTCCTGCGGCTCGAAGTCGTAGGTGAAGCCAAGGCGGCTGGCCATCTCGTCTGCTACGGCAATGTCGAGACCCACGACCCTCTGGGTGCCGTCCGACTGCATCTCGATATAGCGATAGGGGGCAAAGGCGTCGTCGCCCACGAAGGTGAGATGCCGGCCGGAAAGGGCGGTGGCCTCGCCGTCTGGCGAGGCGGCAGTCGTGCTTGACGTGCTGTTGGAGGAGGCGGAATCCTGCGAGCCGTCGCAGCCCGCAAGCATGATTGTGGCGCCTGCTACGGTAAGTCCGAGAAATGCCCTGCGGCCAATCGATTTGTTCAGCTTGTTGTTCATGCGGATGCCCCCATATGTGTCTGAAGCGAGTGCCCATTGTAGCTCATTGAAATCCTAGCCGTCTGCTATGAGACAAGGGGACTGTCCCCTTGTCTCACTTGTCTCATAGCTCGTCGCGAAGCTGGTCGATTAGGCGCGAGAAGTACACCAGTGCGTCCTCGACGGGCTTGGGCGTTGCCATGTCAACACCGGCGTCGCGCAGAAGCTCGATAGGCGGCTTGCTGGATCCGCCCTTGAGGCAGCCCAGGTACTCCTCGACGGCAGGCGCGCCCTCGGTGAGGATGCGGTCCGAGACGGCAATGGCTGCTGCGTAGCTCGTCGCGTACTGGTAGACGTAGTAGCCGTAGTAGAAGTGCGGGATGCGCGCCCACTCCAGGCAAATGCCATCGTCCACGACAACGGCGTCGCCAAAGTACTGCGCGTTCAGCTCGCCCCAGCGCTTGCAGAGCGCATCGGCCGTGACGCCGCGGCCGTCGGCGTTCATCTCGTTTACGTTGCGCTCGAACTCGGCAAACATGCACTGCCGGTAGAGCGTCGCCCGGAACGACTCGACAAAGTTGTTGAGCACGTAGGCGTGGGCCGCTGGGTCTGCGGTGTGCTCCAGGAGGTAGTGAGAGAGCAGCGCCTCGTTGAGGGTGGATGCCACCTCGGCCACAAAGATGGGGTAGTCGCTGTAGGTGGGTGACTGCGCATGGCACGAAAGGTACGTATGCACCGAATGGCCCATCTCGTGCGCCAGCGTGAAGGCGTCATCGAGGCTTCCGTCGAAGCTCGTAAGGATTACGGGGTTGGTGCCATAAGAGCCCGCGGAGTACGCGCCCGAGCGCTTGCCGGGCGTCTCGTATACGTCAATCCAGCGCCGCTCAAGGCCCTCGCGTACGATGGTCAGGTAGTTCTCGCCCAGCGGCTCGAGCGCCTTCAAGATGAGCTCCCAGGCCTCCTCGTAGGTGTAGGTGAGGTCAACCGAATCGACGAGCGGCACGTACATGTCCCAGAAGTGCAGCTCATCCACGCCTAGGACGCTCTTGCGCAGGCTCGCATAGCTGTGGAGCGCGCCGAGGTTCTCGTTCACCGCGCCCACAAGGTTGTCGTAGACCGAGGTGGGCACCTCGTTGGCATCGAGGCGGTACTCCAGGGCGTCCTTGTAGTGGCGCGAGTCCGCAAAGAACTTGAGCTGCTTTACTTGGGCGGCGAGAAGCCCGGCGCAGGTGTTGCGGTGCGCTCCGTAGCTCGCGTAGACCGAGTCAAAGGCGGACTTGCGCAGCACGCGGTCATGGCTGCGTTCAAGGTTGATGAAGCTGCCGTGGGTCACGGGATGCTTCTTGCCCTGGGCGTCCGTGGCGTCGGTAAAGGTGAGGTCGGCGTCGTTGAGCTGCGAGAACACACGCTCTGGCTGGGCAGCGGAATCGCCTGCGCGGGCGAGGATGGCCTCCTCCGGCGCCGAGAGGCGATGCGGACGCATGCGCAGCTCGCGCTCGACCGCGCGACGGTAGTGCTCAAGGCCCGGCTCCTCGGCAAAGAAGGCGGCGAGCTTCTCGTCTGCCATACCAAGAAGCTCTGCCGAGAACCACGAGCAGGCCTCCTCGGTCTCTACCTCCAGGCCCATAATCTGGTCGGAGTAGACCTGGTACTTGGCCACGCGGGTGTCGACGTCGGCCTGACGGTCGGCATAGTTGCCCAGACGGTCGAGGGTCACGCTCGACTCGTCAGCAAGACGCAGGTAGGCGAGAAGGTCCTCGGCTGAGGCGCTCACACGGCCTCTGTATGCCGCGAGCTTTGCCGGGAAGGCCTTGGCACCCTCAAGCTGGCGTTCGAAGTCCTTGTCATCCTTGCACATGGACGAGAGGTCCCAGCGGTACCTCTCGGGAATCTGGTCGCGCGACTGATACTGCATGCGTGCTCCTTCGGGTGGGAGTTCTTCAGACTTCCCTATGGTACCCGCTGGAGTTGGGGCGTGTGCCATGACCGCAGGCGGGAGGGGTGGCCGTCCCGCCTGGGCGGCCTATGCTCGACCGGGGAGCTGTGCTATGGCCACGCCCAGGACGTGCCCCTCCATGGCATGGAGCAGCTCGTTTAGCCAGAAGCCCTCGCTGAGCTGCGGCGCATTGTCCAGAGCGTAGACGCGCAGGGTGTAGGTGTGGTCGCGGTCGGGCGGTTGTGGGCCGTTGTAGCGGCAGGTGAGGAGCGGGTCATTGCTTCCCACGAGGCGAGACGCCGACGAGTTTCTCCCCTGCACCATGCCAGCGAAGCCCTGGTTGGAGGCGTTCTCGGGAAACGAGGCCTTGCTCGCCGGAATGCCGCAGGCGCACCAGTGGATCCAGGGGAAGCCGCACACGGGGATGGAGTCGATGTCGTAGAAGACCACGGCGAGCGTGGCGGCGTTCGCAGGCACGCCCGTGACCTCGAACGGAAAGGAGCGCGTTGGCGTGCCGGCATGCAGGCCGTTCTTGTCGGCGTACTTGGCGTAGGCGTCGGGGATGTAGCCGTTCTCGTCGAGCTTTACATGTACGTCCATGAGTGCCTCCCAGGTTGGTGTGGTGCGTCCATTGTACGAGAGGGGAAGAGCTCCTGGCTTTGCGCGGGTCATGCAAGGAGCTTCCAACTCCCGGAGCATAATTATTGCGCGTCCGTTTTTGATACTCGAAGCCCAACTGGGAAAATATCATCGTTACCATAAAGTAGCGCGCAATAAATCGAGGGCTGAGACGAGCGCGCCGCCTGTCGACGCGCGTCTCGCCCGCTGTCGCGAACCCGGCTGGGTTCGCCCTGCCGCTCGCGACCCGGCGCAACCCCCACATGGTAGAATGAGCAGGCCTGACGCGAGGCCCAGACGGCCAGACGAAAGGCGCCATATCCGGCCGGCTTTGCGACCTTGCGTTGGGCCACCCATTCTAGCTGACACGGCCGG
>NZ_DBHHPX010000064.1:0-8051 GCF_057241865.1 Tractidigestivibacter sp. | reverse complement strand
TCACGCCGCATGCCTGCCTCTCGCGCGAGGTGGCTGGCATCCTGGACCGCACGCTCGTGGTGAACCTGCCGGGGAGCCCCAAGGCCGCAATCGAGAACGTCTCCGCAGTCATCGGGCCCATCGCGCACGGGATCAAGATGCTGCGTGGCGGGCAGGCGGACTGTGCGGCCGAGAAGTGACTTCTGCCCCGCCGATGCCGCAAGGCGCGTTTGCGCAGGCCTTCTCGTGATGTCTCGCCGTTTAGGGCTTTGCGGACCTGAGCCCTCACTCCAAGTGCAACGTCCCGTGAGCTGTGGCGGCCCATGGCCGAGCGGTCCTCGCCCACGGGAATCCCTGCCGTGCGACCTGGCTCGATGGCAAGCTCGTAGTAGTCGAGTGGTAGGTACCCACCAACGAATCCCTGGCGAGAGGTGCCGTCGCCCTCGGTGAGGCTGCCCGCGGGCAGCCTCAGCACGGCTCTCTCGAGCTTCACGGGCTCGATGGTGCCGCGCTTCACGGCGTGGTAGGTGGGATGTGCCATCCTGTCCGCCCGGGGCAGGCTGAGCCACAACTGCACACCAGGCAGGCACCGCGCGGTGGGAACTCTCCTCGTGCTCGGCACCCGACCCGCACGCATCCACCGCACCTCGCCCGAGGTCACCATGTCTTCGAAGCCTATGCTGTCACGGTGGTGCATCGACCCCTCGCGCACGTGGCTCACGGTCCCGATGCCGCGGTGGGGGTGGAGCGGAAAGCCTGCCGTGTAGTCGTCCAGTCGTTCGGGTCGATGCTGTCGAACGAGTCCAGCATGAGGAAGGGGGGCCAAAGCCGCGCGCGGTCTGGTCTCCCGGAATCCGCACAAGGCTCGCGCCCGCGCCATCTTGTCCGGCATCCCCTTACAACGTTGGTCGCGTGTCCGAGCACGCGCCCCTCCTCTGCTCGACCGCGATGCGTGCCTGGTCACTGGGAGCCTTATACCCTACCTGGCAGATAGCATTGAAGTGCGCCCGTGACCGGCTGGCCAATCACAGTATGAACACGGGCTACGCAAGGTGCCGCCTTGAGTGGACTACCCCCACAGCACGTCTGCGGCGAGGCGCGAGAGAACCGCACGCACGCGAGCGAGGTCGGCCACAGGTACGTGCTCGTTGGGCTTGTGCGCAAGCTCAAGGCTGCCCGGGCCATACGAGAGGCACGTAGGGTTTCCGCAGGTGCCAGCCACCACGGCAGAGTCGGTGTAGCCGGTGAAGACGTCTGTGGCTGGCACCATGCCCCATGTCTCCTCGCTTGCGCGCGCAAGGGCGGCCAAGAGCGGGGAGGCAGGGTCGAGCTCGATGGGCGGCCTGTCTCCGGCACAGCGTACGTCGGCGTGCGTGCCCGGGATGGAGGCCTCTGCTGTGGCAACAGCCTCGTGCACGACCCTCTCGGCAGCTTGAGAGTCTGTAGGTGGCACAAGCCGCATGTCGATGGTGACGTGGCACTCGTCCGGTACCACATATGGGCTGTAGCCGCCCTCGACCTGCCCAAACGTGACTGTCGAGCGGCCAAGCTCGGGGTGCGTGGGAAGTGCGGCAACGGCAGCGCGTATGTGGCAGATGGCCTCTGCCATGGCAGCGATGGCGTCTGCGCCGCGCCATGGCGTGCTTGCGTGGGCAGTGGCCCCGTGCATATCGATTGCATACCACGTGCGCCCCTTGTGGGAGCCACGTGCGCGGCCATCGGTGGGCTCGGTGTCAAGCACCCAGCCCGCAGCACCCAGCCAGCCGGCGCGGATGGCGGCCTCGGAGCCGCGCATCCGGTCCTCCTCGTCCACCGTGCAGACGATCGCCAGGGAATGCGCGGGCAGGCAACCGCGCCGCCCCACCTCGTCAAGCGCGTCCGAGAACGCCAGCAGGGCGCAGGCCAGGCCGCCTTTCATGTCGCATGAGCCGCGACCATAGAGTTCGCCGTCGCGCAGTGTGGGCGAGAGGGCCGGCGTGCCATCGTCCCATCCTGCACCCACGCGGACGGTGTCCATGTGGCAGAGAAGCGTGAGGTCCGCTGGCGTGGACGTGGCATCGGCAGGACCGGCGGTGGGGATCACCGCCCGGATGCAACGGCGGCCAGGCAGTGCCTCGAGTTCCTCGATGCGTACGGCATCGGCGAGGTCGCCCGCCCTCTTGCGACGCCTTTCCAGCCACGAGTGAACAAACTGCTCGATGGCACCCTCAAAGGCTCCGGGATCTGTGCTCTCCATGCCCACGAGCCGTGCTGTGAGCCCTGTCGCCTCGTCATCGGTGCGGCGTCGAGCGCACATGCGCCTACTCCTCCCCGTGTGACTTGGCCTCGTCCATGTAGCTGTAGAGCGTGTACTTCGAGATGCCAAAGTAGCTGCAGATCTTCTGCCCGGCCTTGGTGATGAGAAATGCGCCGGAGTCGTTGAGAAAACCTATGGCCCTGACCTTGTCGTCCCTGGTCATGAGTGCCACCGGCTTGCCCACCACGCGCACGCTCTGGTCTATGAGCTCGTCGAGAAGGTCGTTCACGTTATGGGGGATAACGTCTGGCTCGTCCGAGGCCGTGCTGGCGAGCGAGGTGAAGTCCTTGAGCATGTTCTGGAGCGCCATGATGGGCGTGGAGTCGAAGTTAATGGCAAAGATGGCCACCGGCTTGCCAGTCTCGTCGCGGAAGAACACCGTGCTCGAACGCAGCTCCCGGCCATCCTCGGTGCGCGTGTGATACGCAAGGTGGTCCTGCAGCTTGTCTGGGCCCGAGCTCAGGGCCTTGAGAACCACGTTCGATGGACCGTCGCCGAGCTTTCTGCCCGAGACCTGGCCGTTCTCTATGGCCACGATGGTGCTGTCAGGGTCTTTGGACTCAAGGTCGTGAACGACAACCTCGCAGTTGCTGCCGAACTGCGCAGCGATGCCCCTCGCAAGGCGAGAGAGAAACTCGACCTCTGACTTCTTCATGCGTCCTCGATCCCTTCATGACGGGTCCTGCCCATCGGCCGCGCGCCCTTTCGGCGCGTCGAGTCAAGCCGCGAGGTACGGTCGCGCACGGACGGGGAGGGCAACAACGAGCACATACTAGCACCTAAACCCTAACAAAATGTAAGGTGAGCCATTATTTGACAAAGACGGGAGGGAGCAGCGTGCCCCAATGGGGCAGATGGCATTGCATCGCCGCTTAGCGGCACCCAATGCCGTTTTCGTATTGCAGAGAGCAAAGACCCAGTTAGAGACCGCATCCAACCAGGCAATGCGCCTCTCGGCGGACGTTTTGGGCCCACGTTATACAACAAAAAATATAACGTTACCGTCCACACCGGCAATCGACCGTACGCCGATGTTCTCCAGACCGCGGCACGCCAGACGTCAATTTGAAGCAAAATATTTGTTAGGTTGTATTACAAGATGTGCGAAGATTCGCCAAAAGGGTGATTCGCGAGGAGAGGCCAACGGGGAGGGGCTTCGTACCTGCGGCTTCGTCTGTAGCTGGGTAGTCGGGTGCCCATGCGGCGCGGTCACGTTCGCGCAACGCCCGGCCGTCACGGCATGAGAGGGCCGAGACGAACATAGGTTTGGCCGTAGCTGATCTGCGGCATGCAGCGAGGAGGAGAGAGGTCCTATGCTACTTGTTGGAAACGGTCGGGTCGTGACCAGGGACCCCGAGAAACCCTTCGTCGAGGACGGTGCCGTTGTCATCGACCGCGACAAAATCGTGGCCGTTGGCACTCGTGCGGAGATGGAGGCTGCCCACCCCACGGCCGAGTTCATCGACGCCCATGGCGGCCTCATCATGCCCGGCCTCATCAACTGCCACACCCACATCTATTCCGGACTGGCGCGCGGCCTTGCCATCAAGGGGTGCAATCCCACCAACTTCCTCGAGAACCTCGAGCAGCAATGGTGGAACATCGACCGTCACCTCACGCTTGATGGCACGCGCGCCTGCGCATACGTGACCATGATGGAGTCGTTCCGCAATGGCGTGACCACCATCTTTGACCACCACGCGAGCTTCTGCCAGATTCCCGGGTCCCTCTTTGCCATCAAGGACGTCGCGCAGGAGATGGGCATGCGTGCCTGCCTGTGCTACGAGGTGTCGGACCGCGATGGCAGGGAGAAGCTCGCCGAGTCCATCCAAGAGAACGCCGACTTTGCCCGCTGGGCTACCAACCAGGACTCTGACATGATTGCCGCCATGTTCGGCGGGCACGCCCTCTTCACGCTGTCGGACGAGACGCTCGACTGTATGGTCGAGGCCAACAACGGCCTCACCGGCTTCCACATCCACGTGTGCGAGGGCATGGATGACGTCTATGACTCCGCCCAGAGGCACGGCTGCACCTCGATCCACCGCCTCCTTGACCATGGTGTCCTGGGCGAGAAGACCATGCTCGGCCACTGCATCCACATCACCCCTGCCGACATGGACGTATGCGCCGAGACCCACACCAAGATCGTCAACAACCCGCAGTCCAATGCCAACAACGCCGTGGGCACCGCGCCGGTGCTCGAGTTCTTCAGGCGTGGCATCACCGTGACCATGGGAACCGATGCCTACACCCACGACATGCTTCAGTCCCTCAAGGCCTTCGTGCCGCTGCAGCGCCTCAACTCCGCGCTGCCCAACGTGGCCTGGGGTGAGGCCATGACCATGCTCTTCAAGAACAATGCCGAGGTCGCGAACATGTACTTTGCAACCAAGCCGCAGGGCAAGCCCCTAGGTGTGCTTGCGCCCGGTGCCGCGGCGGACGTTGCCGTGTTCGACTACCCCGCGCCTACGCCCATCGGCGCGGAGAACATCGACGGCCACATCCTCTTTGGCGTCGAGGGACACGACTGCCGCACTACCATCGCGAACGGCCGCGTGGTCTACCGCGACCATACGTTCACAGACATTGACAAGGAAAGGATCGACGCCTTCGTGCTCGACCAGGCAAAGAGGCTCTGGGGAGAGCTTAACGGCTGCGAGCACTAGGTGTCTTTCCGGCAGTGGCATCCTTCGGGCGCCACTGCCATGACGTGCGCGGATCCCGTGGCGCCGCGCACGCCTCACGTCCCCACGGAAATGCGTTTCTGGAGAGGAATCGCAATGAGCGACATCATGCGCCCCATTCCGTTCGGCCAGCTCATGGACTGGATCCTAACCGAGAAGAAGGCCCAGGGAACCGTCTTTGGCGAGTCTCGCCTCGCCAAGCTCGGCGGTCATGCCCGTCCCATCTTTGGCGAGAGGGTCGAGTCGCCCGTTGGGCCGGCGGCGGGCCCCAACACCCAGCTTGCCCAGAACATCATCGCCTCCTACGTTACCGGCGCCCGCTTCTTCGAGCTCAAGACCGTCCAGAAGATGGATGGTGCCGAACTTTCCGCCTGCGTAAACAAGCCCTGCATCCTCGCAGCCGATGAGGGCTACAACTGCGAGTGGTCCACCGAACTCACCGTACCCGATGCCTTTGACGAGTACGTCAAGGCCTGGGTTGCCTGCAAGCTCCTCGCGCGCGAGTTCGACTTGGGCGACCCGGATGGCTTTGTCTTCAACATGTCGGTTGGCTACGACCTTGAGGGCATCAAGGGCGAGAAGGTCAACACCTACATCGACAGCATGAAGGATGCCTCGGGCACCCCCGTCTTCCAGGAGGCCATTGCCTGGGCCAAGGCCAACCTCGATCGCTTCCAGAACGTTGACGCCGCCTTTGTCGACTCCATCTCGCCGCATGTGTCCCGCTCGGTTACCGAGTCCACGCTTCACGGTTGCCCGCCCGCAGAGATCGAGCGCATCGCGACGCACCTCATCGCCGAGAAGGGCCTGAACACCTACATCAAGTGCAACCCCACGCTCTTGGGCTACGAGTATGCCCGCAAGACCCTGGACTCGCTGGGCTTCGATTACATCGTCTTCGACGAGCACCACTTCAACGAGGATCTGCAATGGGCAGATGCCGTACCCATGCTCCGGCGCCTTATCGCCCTGGCAGCCGAGTGCGGCGTGGAGTTTGGCGTCAAGCTCACCAACACCTTCCCCGTTGACGTCACCCGCTCCGAGCTTCCCAGCGACGAGATGTACATGTCCGGCCGCTCGCTCTACCCGCTCACCACCTCGCTTGCCAAGCGCATCGCCGACGAGTTCGATGGCCACCTGCGCATCTCCTTCTCCGGCGGCGCGGACGCGCTGAACATCCGCGCGCTCGTCGACGCCGGCATCTGGCCGGTCACCATGGCGACAACGCTGCTCAAGCCGGGTGGCTACCAGCGCCTGGTCCAGGTTGACGAGTCTCTCTCCGGCATCGATGACGCCCCGTTCTCGCGCGTTGACCTCGCCAAGGTTTCCGCCATCGTGGACGACGCCCTCACCAACCCCCGCTACCGTAAGCCCGTCAAGCCCATGCCCGAGCGCCACGTGGGCCACGAGCTGCCGCTCATCGACTGCTTCACGGCACCCTGCCGCGAGGATTGCCCCATCGAGCAGGACATCCCGGGCTACCTGCGCGCCTGTGGAGAGGGCCGCTATGCCGACGCCCTCCGCATCATCCTCGAACGCAACGCCCTGCCCTTCACGACGGGCACCATCTGCCCGCATACCTGCGGCGACTCCTGCATGCGCAACTACTACGAGGAGCACGTGCACATCCGCGAGTTCAAGCTCCTGGCTGCCGAGAAGGGCCTGGCCGAGGTGCTTCCCACGCTCTCCCCGCGTGGCACCGTGGCCAATCGCAAGGTTGCCGTTGTGGGCGCCGGTCCCGCCGGCCTTGCTGCGGCATCGTTCCTCTCTCGCGCGGGCGTCGACGTCACCGTGTTCGAGCGCACCGGTGAGCTCGGTGGCATCGTGCGCCATGTGATCCCGGGCTTCCGCATCTCTGACGAGGCCATCGACCACGACGTGGAGCTCTGCTCGGCATATGGCGCCACGTTCAAGACGGGTGTCGGGGTCACCAACGCGCGCGACCTTCTCGACCAGGGGTTTAGCGATGTCGTGGTGGCCATTGGCGCTTGGGCGCCAGGCCGTCCGGCGCTCCGCAGCGGCGAGGCGCTCGACGCCATCGACTTCCTCCGTGACTTCAGGGACGATCCTGCGCAATGCCGGCTTGGCACCGACGTCGTGGTCATTGGCGGTGGCAACACGGCCATGGACGTGGCACGTGCCGCCAGGCGCGTGCCCGGCGTCGAGCACGTGCGCCTGGTCTATCGCCGTACCCGTCGCTACATGCCTGCCGACGAGGAGGAGCTCGTCATGGCGCTCGAGGACGGTGTGGAGTTCATGGAGCTCCTCTCGCCGGCAGACCTTGCCAACGGCGTGCTGACCTGCGAGGTCATGCGCCTTGGCGCACCGGACGCCTCTGGTCGTCGCGCCCCCGAGCCTACGGGCGAGACCGTGAGCGTGCCCGCCACCGCGGTCATCACCGCCGTTGGCGAGCGTATCGAGCAGGGGCTTTACCTGGCAACGGGCTGCGATCTTGACGGGAAGGGCCGCCCCGTGGTAAGCGACTCCCTCGAGACCAGCGTGCCGCACGTCTTTGCCGTAGGCGATGCGCGCCGCGGCCCCGCTACCGTGGTCAAGGCCATCGCCGATGCCATGACCGTCACGCGTGCCATCTCCGGCGCCTCCTTCGACGGCATGGGGGAGTCCAACGTTGACCCCAGCTACGAGTCGTCGCTTGCGTCGCGTGGCAGCCTCGAGGCCGACGTCCAGTCGCTTGCCCACACGCGCTGCCTTGGCTGCGCAACCGTGTGCGAGACCTGTTGCGAGGTCTGCCCCAACCGTGCCAACGTGGCCGTCCGCGTACCCGGCATGCGCGAGCGCCAGATTGTCCACGTGGATGGCATGTGCAACGAGTGCGGCAACTGCGCCGTGTTCTGCCCGTACTCCGAGGGTCGCCCGTACAAGGACAAGCTCACGCTCTTCTGGAGCCGCAAGGACTTCGGCGACTCCACCAACGAGGGCTTCCTGCCTGTCGAAGGCGGTATGCTCGTGAGGCTGGATGGCACCACCGCGGTCTATAACGTGGACGATGCCGAGTGTGGCCTTCCCGAGGCGGTCCGCGCCACCATCGTGGCGGTGCGTGACAGCTACGGCTACCTTCTTGCAAGGTA
>NZ_DBHHPX010000063.1:0-8211 GCF_057241865.1 Tractidigestivibacter sp. | reverse complement strand
CGCCAGGAGGTGGAGTCGTAGGCCTGGTGGCCGATGATGCTCTTGTTCCACTCGGTGATGTTGTTGATGGAGAACTCAAGCGGCTTGAAGCCCATGCCGACACGAACGACCTCGCCGTTGGGGCGCAGCATATCGAGGGACTGCTTGAGGGCGATGTTGGCGCCGGAGCACTCGACAACCAGGCCCAGGTTGTCGCGGCCGCATATCTCGATGCAGCGCGCGACGACATCCTCGGTGGAGCCGTTGACGCAGTGGGTGGCGCCGACCTCGCGAGCAATCGGGAAGCGGGTCTCGACGTCCTCCTGCAGGCCGACCATCACGATGTTGACGGCACCCATGATTCGGGCGACCTGGACGGCGAACAGGCCCAGGGGACCGGTTCCAAACACGACGACGTCCTGGCCGGGGAGCAGGCTGGACTGCTGGGCGATGGCGTTGTAGGAGTTGGAGACGGGATCGAGAAGGGCTGCCTCCTCATACTTCACGCCCTCGGGAATCTCCCAGATGGCGTGCGGGTGGAGCTGCAGGATTCCGCCGGGAATCTTGGCGTATTTGGCGAAGCCGCCCGAGCCACCGAAGACGTCCCAGTTATGGTCGAGGCCCAAACCCGACTTGTGCTCGCAGAGCATGAAATCGCCGCGCTCGCAGGCGGGACACTTGCCGCAGGCCTTGCCGGAGTTGTCGGAGACGACGCGCTGACCGACCTTCCAGTCGGTCACGTTCTTGCCGACCTTGACGATAACGCCGGCGAACTCGTGACCGCGGATGGAGTCGACCTTCTCCGAGGTGTTGCTGCCCTCAAGGTCAGCGTACCAGTGCTTCATGTCGGCACCGCAGATGGCGGCCGCCTTGATTCGGATGATCACGTCGTCGGGGCCGCACTCGGGAGCCGGCACGTCGATGTAGTGATAGCCTCCGAACTCGCCATGGTCACAGTAGCGGGTCAAAGCCTTCATACGATTCCTCCCCTGTCCTTCCGGCGGCATCTTGCCCCCGGTCTTCCTGATACCTTCGTTCCTCACAGAATTTGTTTGTTTCAAACACTAAAACCTGTGTAGCATGTAATTTACTCTGTGTTTTAAAAGAATGATTCTGTGTTTTTAAGAATTACCGTGAACGGACCAATAGCGTCTGCAGGCGGCAAGCGAAAGGGGCTCACCATGGAGATAGGCCCCGTAACAGAGAAAATGTGGGGTTGGCCGCGTAAGACGGTATGGAGAAACGTCAGCGACGCTGTCCCTTGGGCGAGCGCCCCACAGTTATTGAACGTAATTTTGTGCGCGCGCAGCGTTTGCCCAGTTGAGCTTTTGAGCGGCGGGGATTGCGCGCAATAATCCGAGCGGGCCACGCCATTGGCTGGCGCGTGGGAGGGTTCGGAACCGTCTGTTGCGATCCGTTAAAACACGAATTGACGGTTTGTGGCAGTTTGCCACAAATCCTTGATATGATATACATGTAGTGGCAAATCATCTACCTGCGGTATCCCAAATCTCAAAGCGCCTGCTACTCGGGAGCACCGCGAAAAACTGCCACCAACCGTAAAAATGCGCCATCCAGCAACCCCCGACGATGCCTCGGGTGCCGTCGGAATGAGCTCCACCTCGCTCGAACCCGCCTGATGGCACGTTTTTACGGTTGGTGGCAGTTTTATAGGGACAGCCTGAGTATCCAGAGGTTCAATTGTTGATAATTCGCAGGTCAGAGACTTGAGACATCGGAGCCTTCATATAAAGAATTTGCCTGAAACTGCCACAAACCGTCAAATCGCGAAGGTGGGTTGCCAGAATCTCCCTAGATTCCCCGTGCAACCACCTATCAGGCAGGATGAGCGGTCGGCAATCCGCCAGCGATGTCAAAGCCATAGGGTCATACGTACGCATCACCACGATTTTCTGGCAAGGCTGCTCGCCGCGCGCCCTTCCGTGCCAAACCCGTGTGACGGCCGCGCCAATGAGACACCACGACCCATCTGCCTGCGTCTTTCTCGCCAACATGTAAGAAGCCCCGGAGCAGCCACCCGCCCCAGGGCCCCATCCCCAGCCTACTGCCGGTAGTAGCTCAAGAAGTCCTCGAGCTTGTCCATGGCCTCATGCAGCGTATGCCTGCGCGGCAGGTAGACAATGCGGAAGTAGCCGGGCTTCTCCCAGTTGAAGCCCTTGCCCGCCGTGACGAGCACGTGCTCGTCTTTGAGCAGGTCAAGCGCAAACTGGTCATCGTCGGTGATGTGGAACTTGTTCGGATCGAGGCGCGGGAAGATGTAGAACGCCGCCTCGGGCTTGGTCACCGTGACGCCATCCATGGCACTCAGCCGCCCGTAGACGTACTCGCGCTGCTCGTAGATGCGCCCGCCGGGGACAAGCAGGCCCTGGCTGCGCTGGATGCCACCCAAGCAGGTCTGCACGATCGACTGTGCCGGCACGTTGGAACACAGGCGCATGTTGGACAGCATATTGATGCCGTCAATCAGGTCTTTTGCGATGCGCTTGTTGCCCGAGAGGCTCATCCAGCCAATGCGGTAACCTGCGACCATGTGGCTCTTGGAGAGCCCGTTGAACGTGATGCAGAAAAGGTCGGGCGCAAGGCTCGCGATGGAGACGTGTTGCTTGCCGTCCATCACAAGGCGGTCGTAGATCTCGTCCGCAAAGATTACGAGCTGGTTCTCTCGCGCCACATCCACAATCTCCTGCAGCACCTCGCGCGGATACAGGGCGCCCGTGGGGTTGTTGGGGTTGATCACGACGATGCCCTTGGTACGCGGCGTCACCTTGCTCCGGATGTCCTCGATGTCGGGATACCAGTTGGTCTTCTCGTCGCAGATGTAGTGCACAGCTGTGCCGCCGGCGAGCGTGGCGCAGGCGGTCCACAGCGGATAGTCCGGACTGGGGACGAGGATTTCGTCGCCCTCGTCCATGAAGGCGTTCAACGCAAGCTGGATGAGCTCGGAGGCGCCGTTACCGGTGTAGATGTCCTCCACATCCACGTTAGGAATGCCTTTGAGCTGGTCGTACTGCATGATGGCCTTGCGCGCGGCAAAAAGGCCGCGGCTGTTGGAGTAGCCCTCGCACTCCGTGAGCTGGTCCTGCATGTCCTTCACGACCTCGTCCGGCGTGCGGAAGCCGAACGGGGCGGGGTTGCCGATGTTGAGCTTGAGAACGTGGATGCCTTGGTCCTCCATGCGGTACGCCTCGTCTAGGACGGGTCCGCGGATGTCGTACAGGACGTTGTCGAGCTTGGATGACTTCTTGAACTGGCGACGAGGCATGGCTGGTTCCTTCTTCTCGGTGGGATTGCTTGACGGGTCATATGCCGCGGGACTCGAGGCTGGCGGATCGGCTAGGGCTGGCGTGGCAATCTCGCCTGCGTCTCCCAAGAGCCACTCGGCACTCACGCCGAGGGAGCCGGCGAGAAACAAAAGCGTTGCCTTCCTGGGCGTGGTCTTGCCACTGAGATACTGGCTGAGCTGCGACTTCCCCAGCTTGACGCCATCGGCGACAGCAAGGCGGACAAGATCAGCCTGGCGCAAGCCCCTCTTGTTCATTGCCTCTCCAAGTCGCTCGGAGAATGTCTCGTGCTCTTGATCTGCCACTGTTCCTCCTCTTCCGGGCTTCGCGGTTGCAGACAAGAAGTTCAGCTTTGTCTTCACGTGCGCTCCGCCGACATCCCTGAAGTTCAAATTTTTTTTCCAGTGCAGTAAGTTCAATTTATGGAAGACTATCATGCTGAAGTTCATAATACGAGAAGAAAAATTGAACTTCACGACCAATGCACGTCGTTTGTCGATAGGAAGCAGCCTTGGGTATCATGTGGTAACAGCAGTTGGCAACTCGAAACGTGGAGAAGCGCACATGAAAGTCATAGCTACCGCCATCGCGTCGTTTGTCGCAGTCTCTCTCGTACCCTCGGCGTACGTGGTGGGAGAGCCCCACTGGATGGCCTATCTTGTCTTCGCCCTCATGCTTTGCGTGATAAATGCACTGGTGAAGCCAATCGTGCAGGTCCTCTCGCTCCCCGTGACAGTCATCACTCTCGGGCTTTTCTCGTTTGTGGTCGACGCGCTTATGGTGTCGCTCGCGTCCAATCTCGCCGAAAGCGTGTTTGGGATGGGCGTCGTGGTCACGGGCTTCTGGGGGACGCTCTTTGTGGCGCTCATCGTAAGCATTGTGTCCGGAGTCCTCGGCGCCAAGGAGTGATGACGGGTCACCATCAAGTCGTAGAATATCGCCGGTTGGCGTGCGATAGCCGTCTATGAAATCCTAAACGATGGCCAGACGCGGCTTCGGACAGACTATAAGCCCGAAGCCGTCAGCAAAGTCCCAGAGCCTCAACCCCACGAGCACCCATCGCCAATCCTGTTGCACGGATGCCGCCAAACCGGGCTATGCCATCACATCACCGTTCTTCAGGTGCTCGGCGTAGCCCCTTCCCCACGTCTCGATGCTTGCCAGCACCGGTGCAAAGTCCTCTCCCACCTGCGTGAGCGAGTACTCCACGCGCGGAGGCACCTCGGGAAAGACCTCGCGGCGCACTAGACCCTCCGCCTCGAGCCGTTTGAGCTGCGACGAGAGCGTGGAATGCGTAAGCTCTGGCATACGCCGCTCGAGCTCACCAAAGCGTAGGGTCCCTCCACTCAGATGGTGGAGAATCACAATTGACCACTTGCCCTGAAGAAGCCACTGAGCTGTCACAAACGGGCAGGTACCAAAGTTCTCGGGCTTGCTCTGCATGAAAGTCATCCCCCTCGCCCAGGCACATGACAGCAGCATTGCCTTGGCATAAGTATCTTTTTTCATACTAAGTATTGAGAAAAAACGATATTTATCAAGTCTCATTTATTGGCTACACTGAGACTGGTACATAGTTACTACTAAGTTCGCAAACAAGAGCTGAACAGGAGATAGAAGATGTCAGACAGGAACATCCTCATCGTTGTGGGGACCCTTCGCAAGAACGGCTACAACGAGCAGCTGGCCCGGCGAATCGAGTCGCTGCTCGAAGGCCGCGCCAACGTGAGCAAGCTTGACTTCTCGATGCTTCCGCCCATGAACCAGGACATCGAGAGCCCCGAGCCGCCCGCAGTCGCAGCTGCGCGCGACGCCATACGCAAGGCCAACGGCGTGTGGTTTGTCGTTCCGCAGTACAACGCCTCGTACCCCGGCCACGTGAAGAATCTTGTTGACTGGCTGAGCAGGCCTCTTCCCGGCCAAGGTCGCGAGAGTGCCGTCTCCAACGGCATGCACGCCACCGTCTCGGGTGCGGGCGGCCAGACGGCTACGGCCGAGATGCGTGAGGCACTCGACGCGCTTCTCGCCTTCGTGGGCGCGCAGGTCATGCCCGAGGGCGAGACCGGCATCGCTCTCTCCAGCGAGTCCTGGACTACCGGCAACCTCGTGCTCTCCGCAGACGACGAGACGGCGCTTGCGGCACAGGCCACGGCTTTCCTCGATTTCATCGCGTGACCCCTGACCAATCGGGTGTCAAATAGCAAGCTTCGCGACCGCCGCCTCCTCGTGGGACGGCGCCGCCACATGCCAGCCAGGGATTGGGGAATCCATGGGCAAGAAGAAGTCGAAGAAGGATGTTGTCTGCGGCTACAAGCATATGACCGGGGCGGATATCGAAGCGGCAGTGGAGGCCGGTGCAACGGGTTTCTCGGATGTAAAGCGCATGACCGGTGCCGTTGCCAAGTGCGGAAAGTGCAGGAGCGCGATGAAGAAGTGCCCAGGGAAGGCTCTCGCGACGCTGAGACCGGTGAGGAGCTCGTGGTGTACCGAAAACTCTATGGTGACGGCTCGCTCTGGGTGCGTCCCAAGGTGATGCCTCTCTCCGAGACAGACCACGAACGCCATCCATGGGCCACGCAGTGCTCGTGAGACAAGGCGGCTGTCCCCTTGTCTCACGTCCCCTGTCCTCTTGTCTCCGCACGCATCGCGTCCCAGTGCTACGCTCAACTCGAGACAACCAACAGAGAGGACGCACGCATGCCAGATGGTGAGTATCCATCCGCGGGGGCTGCAACGGCCGAGGACCTCGAGACCTCAGAGCGCCTCGTCGACTTCATCCGTCATTGCCCCAGCATGTTCCACACGGCGGCAACTGTTACCGCCCGCCTTGACCAGGCCGGATTCACACACCTGCCCGAGGGAGACGCCTGGGGCGTAAAACCCGGCGGCTCGTATTACACCACGAGGAACACTTCGAGCGTCATTGCCTTTCGCGTGGGCGAGAATGCCCTCGATCGCAACGGCTACCACTTCCAGATGACCGCCGCACACGCGGACTCCCCCACCTACAAGGTGAAGTCGGTTCCCGTGCTCGAGGGACCCGAGGAGTGCCTGCGTCTGGACGTCGAAGGCTATGGCGGCATGATTGGCTACACCTGGCTCGACAAACCCCTATCGCTCGCAGGCCGAGTCCTCGTGCGCACCGCCGACGGCATCGAGAGCCGTCTCTTCGCGCCTGACCGCAACCTGTTGCTCATCCCCAGCGTTGCCATCCACCTCGACCGCACCGTGAACGACGGCAAGGCGTTCAACGAGGCCGTCGACCTCTGCCCGCTCTTCTCGGCCGGACGCCTCCGCAAGGAGGACTTCGACCGCATGGTTGCTGAGGGCGTGGGCGTCAACCCCGAGGACATTCTCGCGCGCGACCTCTTCCTTGTGAACCGCGAACAACCGTGCGTCTGGGGCCTGGCGGACGAGTTTGTCTCGTCGCCCAAGCTCGATGACCTGCAGTGCGCATTCGCCTCGCTCGAGGCATTTGTTGCCGAGAAGAATACCCAGTGCGTGACCGTCTACGCGTGCTTCGACAACGAGGAGGTGGGCTCCAACACCAAGCAGGGGGCCATGTCGACGCTGCTCCACGACACGCTGGTACGCGTCAACGCTACGCTGGGCATGGGCGAGGAGGGCTATCTGCGCGCCCTCTCGCGCTCCTTCCTTGTGAGCTGCGACAACGCGCATGCGCTGCACCCCAACCACCCGGAGCTCTATGATGCCGTGAACCGCTGCCACTTGAACGGCGGGCCGGTAATCAAGGAGGCGGCTAACCAGATGTACACGACCGACGCATTTAGCCGCGCGGTCTTTGTGGCGCTGTGCGAGCGAGCTGGCGTGCCGTACCAGACCTTCGCCAACCGCTCCGACATGGCCGGCGGCTCGACTCTGGGGAACCTCTCGAACACGCAGGTGAGTGTACATGCCGTGGATATCGGCCTGCCGCAGCTCGCCATGCACTCCAGCTACGAGACCACGGGCACCCGCGACACCGCATGGACCATCCGTGCGCTGCGCGAGTTCTTCTCGGCAGACCTGCGAATAACCGGCGCAGAACGTGTAGAGATCGCCTCGTAGGTGCTGGTTTGGCGGCCCCGACGCGTGTCGGGGCCGTCTTTTGCCGAGAAAGGCAGCCGCGTGCACGGTTCAAACCCAACCCTTTGGCACCGCACGCGGCCTCCGGAGCCCGTGGTTGGCGTGGGCGTGACAGGCTTCAGCTTCCCACGACAACGCATCCGCAGGGACAAAATCGACAGTAGGCCGATGAACGAACGACAGGCATTCGACGTCACCGTTGCACCAGACCGTGGCGATGCCGCGCGCAGCATCGCCACTGAGCAGGCCGCATGGGGCAGGGCGGCCGTCCCCGAGCACTAAATTGACGTTTGGTGGCAGTTTTTCGAGGGTGCGCAAAGTACAAACTGGTTCGAGGTTTGTTGAAGTGCTGGTCAGCGATTTGCCACTCCGGAGATATCACATCAAGGATTTGCCCGGAACTGCCACCAAACGTCAATTCGCGTTCCGGCCGGCGGCGAGGGGCTTCCCCGGGCGCCGACGGCACCATCGACCCCTGTGGGGACGCGGGCAGGGCCGGGCGCTCGCCAGACAGCGGCCGCACGAATTTACGGTTTGTGGCAGTTCCGGGCAAATCCTTGATATGTTTCAGAAGAGGTCGCAAATCCGTGACCTGCGGATCAACAAACATCAAACCAGTTACTACTCGAGGGGTCCCCGAAAAACTGCCACCAAACGCCAAAACGTGCCAAATTAGCCTAAATGAATTGTGTACAATTTGTCGTATGCAATCAATTCACCCTGAAACGCCAAAAAAATGCGTCCATACTACAAGCAGCCAAACCAAAGGCCCAGGCATTACCTGGAGAAGGAGACCAGCTATATGAAGTCAAGACCTAGAGACTGATTTGTTCGACCGACACCG
>NZ_DBHHPX010000062.1:0-8833 GCF_057241865.1 Tractidigestivibacter sp. | reverse complement strand
CCGGAGCATGTTGTGAGAGGCTTATTACCTAGAAATCTTGATTCTTGTGCCTAGTCTAGACGATAGCCGAAAGGGCGAGGCCGGGGGGTGGCTGGTGCGTGAAGAGGCTGGCGGGAATAGCGCATTGCAGAAAACGGCCTTGCATATGCGTTCGTTGTGGGGGGATTAGCGTGCAAAAGGCCGCTCAACGAGGTCTGGGGTGATATTTGGGCCCTCCAAGACGTATACTCGTCAAGGTATATGCGCATTCTCGCGGCCCTGTAGGTCGCGTGACCAGCGGAGGACGTACAGCATGGCCATGACACATGACTATATGGACTACCTGGAGGACCAGATTGGCATCTCTCCGGCTAACAGCCAGGAAGAGCTCCAGGCCGCCCAGACCATCGCCGACCTTATGCGACAGCATGATGTGGACGTGAGCGTTGAAGAGTTTGACGCACCCGGCCTCGGCCGCCCTGTGAGGTGCGTCCTTCTCGTGCTCATGTTTGTAGGCGTTGTGCTCTCGGGTATGGGAATCTCTGGCCTCGGCGTGGCCCTGGCGCTTGTTCCCGCCGTCCTGCTTGTCCTTGAGGTGCTCGGCATTGGTGGCGGCTTCCTCTCCAAGCTTGGCCCTGCCGCCCGCAGCCAGAACGTTGTGGCTGTGCACCACGCAACGGGTGAGCTTGTCGCCAAGGGCAACAGGCCCATCGTTGTGGTTGCCCACTATGACTCCCCCCACGACAGCTTCCTGTACGGCAGCCCAGTCTCTCGCTATGTTCCCATGTGCCGCAAGGCACTCGAGTGGCTGGTTCCTGCTGTGGCCCTTTGCGCGCTGCTCCAAATGGCCACCTTCTTGCCGTCGCCGTTCCGCTCGATCCTATGGGTAGCTGGCATTCTTCTCGCCATCCCCCTTGCTGCGCTTGGCGCCGACGGAATCTACCAGAAGTTCTCGCGCTGCTCGTTGGGCTCCAACGACAACAAGTCTTCGGTCGCGGCGCTTCTCGGCATCCTCGACAACGTGCGACCCTCCGGCAAGAAGCCCATCTCTCGGCGGGCCATTGAGAGAGGGCAGCAGCACGACGAGCGTGAAGGGGCCCAGGCTGAGGAGGAGCCTGCTCCGGCTCCCGCGCCGGCACCGCAGCCCGAGGAAGTCGTTGGCGTTCGCCATGGCAAGGACGCGATTGCCGCCCTTGGCATCCTTTCCGCCGACTGCAAGATCGAGTATGTCGACTCTTCCAAGAACATGAGGGCCTCTTCCATCGATGCCGACGAGACGAGCGAGCTTCCGGGCAATCCGTCTAACGTTGGCGTGCGAATTGATGCAGAGGCCGAGGCAAGTGCTGGTGACTCGACTGAGGGGCTGCCCAAACCCGTACCCGCGCGTGCGAAGGACGCCGCCCGCGCCACAGCGACGGATGCCGCGTCCGCTCCTTCGGCTGATGCCGACGTGACTACAGAGGAGCCTGTGGCGGTTGACCCTGATGCCACCGTCCCCGCAAAGCCGCGCTTCTTTGATCGCAAGAGGCTTGCGAGCATGTTCAGTCGCTTCGAGAGCCATGGTGTTGGCGAGAAGGACGACTCTGGCCTCACCGCCACGCCCGATGATGACCTCGGCTCTACAAAGCCGACGACTCAAACACCGCGGAAGCGCCCAGAGAAGCCCGATGATCCCAACTGGGGCAAGTCGGACTTCAAGCCACAGGTGTCCGATGTGGCGCGTCGTGCGGCGCTTTTCGATCTTCCGGACCCGTCTCAGGCAACAGACCCCCTTGCGGCTGACCCCGACGCCACCCAGCTTGCTCCCTCTCACCCCGCGGCTACGCCATCCAGAAGGAGCATGGGTAATCTCCTGAGTGACGCAGACGCCAGGAATGCCCAGCGCATTCGTGGCGGCATGGACGATACAGATGTGCCTGTGATCACTCCCGCCCCCTCTGAGGCAGCGCCGATGCAAGACGTTGCCAACGAGCGACAGGACAGCTTGGGCGTAATCGGCACAGATGACTTTGCGACGCCTGAGGCCGAGCCAGAGCGTGAGCCCGAGAAGCACCACTTCAGCTTCTTTAACCGCAAGAAAAAGGGTGATGCTAGGCGTTCCCGCAGTCAGGTGACGCGCGAGAGCAACTGGCTGAGGGATGATCCCGAGAACTGGGATGAGGACACGGACTCTGGTTCCTGGAAGGGCGGGGCTACCACCAGAAGCGGCCTGCGTCTGGTCCAGGATGCGCCTGCCGAACCCGTGGACGCCTCGTACGAGAGCGCGCCTGTGGCCGAAGAGCCTCTCACCGATACCCCTGCAAACATTGCGCCCGGCGAGTCCGTGAATCCAGCCGACTATTCTGAGGGACGGCAGGCGGGACCCGATGTTGATTCCGCTGACGTTCCTACCGAGGACGACCTCCGCGCGGCCGTGCTCCACATGGGTGACGACGAGCTCGTTTGCCACGACATCTGGTTTGTTGCCCTCGGTGCCTCCGACCTTGACCATGCGGGGATGCGCTCCTTCCTGACCGAGCACCGCTCCGCCATTCGTGGTGCCTTCCTTGTGAACCTCGACTGCGTGGGTGCGGGCGACCTCTCGCTTCTGACTCACGAGGGGTTCGAGCCCACGCGCCGTGCGGACAGAAGGCTCCTCAGGCTTCTCTCTGGTACGGCATCCGACCTCAACATGGACCTGAAGACACAGGCGTTCGACTGGGTCGATACGGACGCCTCTGTCGCCATGCGCGCTTCCGTACGCGCAGTAACGGTTATGGGCCTAGGGGACAATGGGCTTCCCGCGCTCTCTCGTACCGAGCAGGATGTTCCGGAGAACGTTGATGGGGATCAGGCCACCTCGGTTGCCGAGCTTGTCACCGAGATGATTCGCCGCTCGTAGTCCTCCGCAGAGCAAAACATTGCGCTTGTAGTCCCGAGGGGGCCGGCCATTGTCGGCCCCCTCTTTCTGCTGTTGGTGCGTTGGGACGAGCCTTACGCAATCTCCCTGTGCCAAAGCCCAAGGATTAGCCCAACACAACCAAGTGCCGCACAGACTCCAATAACAGTCTGCGCCGTTGCGTCACCGGTGCCCGGCGTGCCACTTCGACCAGAACGACCTTCTTCCGCGAGTGGCTCGTCATGTCTGTAACTGACCATCTGGCTTGCCGCGGAAAGGTCCTTGTGGGTTGCGACCTCCTGACCACCGCGACAGAGGGATTCGAAGACAACGACCTTCCTGCCCACGAAAACGGAGCCATCGGTCTCGAATGGCATGGCTATGGAGCCATCAGCCTGGGTTGGAATAAACTGCTGCGTCGCGGTAATGGCCTCGCCATTGGAGTCACAGATTGGCTCGCCGCCCTCCGCGTCTACGAGCGTGCCCTTGAGTTCGTAGTCGCTGCCGGGAACCAACCCCTCATAGGCAACAACGTCAACGATGCCGGTGGTGTCTTGCGTTGAACCCTCATGTGTTCCGGTTTTCTCGTCTGTTGCTGTTGTCTGGATGGACGGCTCATGCTCTTCCCGGTTGTCAATGGTGCCAAGGTCCAGAACCTCGTTGTGGCGAGGCTCAGGGAACTCGGTGGTAAGTTCAAACGAGATAAGGGCTCGGCCTTGGTTGGCGTCGCACCTCAGCTCTTGGACCTGATAGCGGTCGTACGGGAGTGCCGCAAGGCCCTTGATGGATTTTTGGTTGGCTTTGGCAGAACCGCCAAACCAGACGCCGCTCTCGGAATCGAGCTTGGAGGAGTCCACTGCTGGCTGAGGCAGGTTGTCACTCAGCGCGGCATCGTTCGCATTCGTGCGTTGCTCGGAGGCATAGACGGATGAGTCAAAGATGCCGTTCTCATCCGTTGCGATAACATGTTGCTCGCCCGTGGTGGCGCTGGTGATGAGAAATGCAACGTTTGCCATGGGTTCCTGTGTTCTCTCATCACGTTTCACAAAGCGGATGTCGGTACGCCCTACCTGGTCGTGCACGGCCTTATCTGCTTGTGAGAGGTCGATGATGGAACCGCTGTCGACAACCTGGAATGTGACAGACCAAAGTACGGCCTCGCTGTCCAAGAGATACCCCTGGGGAGCAGATGACTCGCGGACTGTGTAGGTACCATATGGGAGGGAATCTGCGCCGGTGGATGCTATGCCGCTCTCGTCTGCTGTCAGCGTGAGGGCAACCTCTCCGGGATTGACTGTTGTTTCGTCAACCAGGACGGGCCGGGCAGACGCATTCGTTACCGTAAACGTTGCCCCTGCAAGCGTTGCCGAGCCAAGTGGTGCATGCCCTAGCGTTTCTCTGTCAACCTTGCCAATGCAGACACCACCGCGGACAACATGGTCATCCACGGGTGCTTGGGCGGAGACCACCGTCCCATCCTCGCCGATGGTTATCTCGGCCTGCCAGTCTGTGTTGAGCAGGTAGCCTGATGGGGCAGAGGCCTCACGTATGGAATAGCGTCCGTAAGGCAGCTGGTGAGACGTTGTGGTTGCGTGGCCGTGGACATCCGTCACAAGGTCAATGCCCGTAACGGCCTCTCCGGGCTCGTATCTCTCGCCGGCTATAACCACGGGATGTGCGGACTCGTTCGTGATTTGGAAGTGTGCTCCCTCGAGCGAGGCGTCCCCTTGGGGGCTGGCGCTTGAAAGCTCGTGGTCAATCTTGTCGACAGCAACGCCGCCGGATATGGGCGTATCAGGCAGCTCTATTCGGGTCTGGCCGCTGGCGTGAAGCACAATCGTCTTGGTCCAGCCATCGTTGAGAATGTAGCCCTTGGGCGTTTTGGTCTCCTTTAGGACATAGGTGCCGTACGGAAGCTCGACGCTGGGGAATGTGCCCTCAGCGTTGGCCGTGAGCGTGCAGACCGCCTCGCCCGGCCCGAAGGTCTTCTCGCCATACACGACGGGCCCCACGGACGCGTTGGTGATGCTCACCTCGGCCCCCTCGAAGGTGGCGTCCCCTTGGGGGCCTTCTGAACCAAGGCTGACATCCACCTTTGTGAGCGGTGGCGTTGGCGGTGTCTCGATGTTCTCGTCCACCGTGCCGGCACTTGCGGGCTCATCGGAGTCGCTCACAACGGCAACGCCCACCCACTCGGAGTTGAGTTCATAGCCTTCTGGTGCTGCGATCTCGCGCAGCTCGTAGGTACCGTAGGGAAGGATCTTCTCGCTTGTTGCCGTGCCGGACTCGTCAGTCACCAACTCGAAGCCGTCGATGACCTCTCCCACGCCATGAGTGGCTCCATCGATGTAGACGGCGTGATCGGACACGTTGCGCACTTGGAATCGGGCGCCCGCCAGCGTGGCATCACCCTGTGCGATACCCTCTTTGAGCTGGTGGTCAATCTTGTTAACGCGTATCGAGCCGAGAATTACCTGGTCATCGACACCGCGCCCCATCACGTCTTTCACGGCGCTGGTGCTGTTCCTGTTCCACCCATCAAGCGTCTTCCAGGTGGCTAGGCCGCCTTCAAGCGTGACCGTGGCTACATGCAGGGAGGAGTCTGTGAGCTCGTATCCCTCGGGGGCCTTGGTCTCTTGGATTCCATAGGTGCCAAGCGGGAAGATTGCATCGCCCTGGGTGTTTGAGAAGAGCGCGTCTCCCGAGACCAGCTGCGAGTCGCTGTAAGTTGCTACGCCATTCGCGTTCGTTGCAAAGACCCAGGTGCGGAGTGGTGTGCCGGAGGTGTCTCCCGTGACATTCCCGTAGTAGCGTACGGTGAACTGCGCCCCAGAGAGCGAGGCGTTTCCTTGGGCAATGCCTCCTGTTGCCGCATCGAGCTTCTGGACGATTGCCCCTGCAGGAGCAGTTGCGGGAACCTCTTCGACGGGGCTTCCCTCCACCTGTGAGGTGGTGCCAGAGCTTACGCTGACCCTGTAGATTCCCTCGTCTAGCAGGTAGCCCTGCGAGGGGTATACCTCACGGACGTAGTAATCCCCTGTGGGGACGCCGGTGAAGACAGCGTGCCCGTTGGCATCGGTGTTGGCCGTCTGCACCAGCTGCGTGCACGCTTCGTCCGAATAGAGTCCGTAGCAGGCACCTGCAAGCGAGTAGCTAGCACTGCCCTGCGCCATCTCCTTGTTCGCCGACTGTTTGTAGAGCTCTGCCTGGCCGTTGGGTGGACCCAGCGGGAAGAGGACCCAGCAGGATGGGAAGCACTTGGGGGTGATTCCAGATATCTGGTTGCCGCCGATAAGCGTGTCGCCGGAACTCAGGCCATTAGGTCTCTGTGCGGAGTGCCAGAAGAGATCATCGCCTGAGGAGCTACCCCAGAAAAAGCCCACATGATCGTCTGCTGTATTGCCGTAGGCATCCGCTCCTGCCTGAAACACAGAAGTATATGGGACGGCACAGACGATGTCACCCCTCTGGAGCAGGCCCGAGGCCAGCATCTCCTCCTTGGAGTCGAAGGTGTAGGAGATTACGTCATTGTGCTCGCAGACGGCAAACCAGTTAAGCAGCGAAGTCCAGTTGCCTTTGTGACCATCGGTGTTCACGAAGGTCTCGTATGGGGAGCCCCCTACCTTGTCGAGGACATATGCGACAAAACCGTTGCACTGCATGCCGGGGGAGTAGCCTCCCGAGTCTCCTCTTGGGCGCGGCTTGCTGCCCGTATCGTTGACGCCCTTGTAGGGAGTTCCCAGGTAGTAATCATCGCCCTCGTGAGCTGTGAGTTCGTCTACCACCTGCTGGCGGGTGACGCCAACAACGTCGCTGATGTATCTGCTCCCATTGGGGTTATGCAGATACGCAATGTTTGTATTGCCCGAGGCCGGAGATTGGGCTAGGGCGAGTCCGCCTGCACCCAGGCCGAGCCCTCCTCCGAACAGCTGTCCCATCACGAGTACGGCTGCCATCACGATGGCAACGATGCCCCGCCACAGCGAGCGCCTCCCAGCGTGGCCCGGTCCTACGTGCGGTCCACCTCGCAGCTTGTCTCCTCCAATGAGCCTTGCCTGTGGCGCGTCACGTCGCAGGTGGCCATACCTTGCTTCCCCTCTGGCTCTTCTTGGTCGTCCTGGCTTCATGCGTCCTCCTTCATGCGTCGACAGATCGATTGCGGGAGAACAAAACTAGAGGGGAGTGCCTGCACATTTCTGACGCTGCGCGGACAGCGAGCCGTCACCCGTCTGCCAACTTTCTGACAGGCAGTTCAATCTACCTGGGAAGATATGGTGCCTGCATTACACGTTGCCTCGACCAAAACTCGTAGCGAGAATTTTCTTTGGCCTGACAAGAAGAGGCGGAGGGGCTTCTCGGGCCTCTCTTCGTGTCTCCGCCTGTTCTCGGTTGGCCTCGACCGTCCATTTCGTGCAAGGTGAAGCCGTCTGTGGCTCGATGCCTTGTCGCATGGAAACGGGCACGGCATACTGTATCAATGCTTGAACTTCTGGCGTATGCATACGCGGGCATCGCCAAGTGGCAAGGCAAATGGCTCCTGAGCTGGTCATTTATACTCTTGGTGGGACTGGGCGGGACCCCCGCAGGGCCAGTGAGAGCTTACCAAAAACGCGGCCTCCTCGCATGGGGAGACCGCGTTTGCTCGCGTGGAGCGGGTGATGGGAGTCGAACCCACCTCAGAAGCTTGGGAAGCTCCGGTTCTACCGATGAACTACACCCGCGTAGCGTAATGACTCTATCACAGCGCCACTGCTCGGTGAGCGATTCATCTGCGCGATTTCGCCAGCGCACATGATAAACCCAGAAAGGTTGTTGATCAGCCACCGAAGAGGCCGGGTTGGATGGGTCGGCGTAAATCATGGAGAAATCCACCAACAAGTCAGCCAAGGGTATAATGTCCACCGCAAGGCTCCAAAAAATAGCCTGTCTAACTGGGGTTTTATTGGTGTCGGCGACGAGGCTGGAATGTGTGAACATTGGCTTCCCAAGCCATCGTCCGCGGGTTCGAATCCCGTTGCCTGCCCTAGGAATTCCCGGGCCCCCCTTTGGGGCCCTTTCTATGGGTACGAACTGTTTGAGAAGAGAAGTGCCGCTGCCCAGGTGCTCACGCGCCAGACCCGGAAGGAACTACCATGAATGCCATTCCCATGACGGACGAAGAATGCCGCTTGGCAACCGAGGCCCTCTCGGAGCAGCTTGACCGCTATGCAAACCTGATAGTAAAGAAGGGCGTTGCCATTCACCTCGAGCAGGAGCTGGTGCTCTCGGTCCCCGTCGAGCGCGCCGACTTTGCGCGCAGGGTCGTTCGCGCGGCGTACCGCGTGGGTGCGGGGCACGTGACGGTTATCTGGCATGACGACCAGGTCACGCGGCTGACATACGAGAACGTCCCCACCTCTTGGTTCGAAACGGTTCCCTCGTGGCAGCGAGAGCAGCTCAATTCGCTGGCAGAGGGCGGTGCCGCATTTCTCTTTCTCGAGGGATCTGATCCCTCGTCACTCAAGGGCATTGACCCCGCCAAACCGGCTGCGGCGTCGCGCGCTCGCAACGAGCAGTGCAAGTCGTTCCGCGATGGTATGGACTTTGGTCGCAACGCGTGGTGCATTGCCGGCGTGCCCGTGAAGGCGTGGGCCTGCGAGGTCTTTCCCGAGCTTTCCGAGGCCGAGGCGGTCTACCGCCTGTGGGCTGCAATCCTTGAGACCTCGCGCGCCGAGGGCGACGACCCCGAGAGCGCATGGGAGACGCACAACGCCTCGTTCGAGAAGACGAAGCGCATGCTCAATCGCAAGCACTTCTCGGCACTGCGCTATGAGTCCTCAAATGGCACGAAGTTGACGGTTGGGCTTGCCGAGGGACACATCTGGGAGGGTGGCGCCGGAAAGCTGCAGGATGGTACGGTCTTCTTCCCCAACATCCCCACCGAGGAGGTCTTCACCTCACCTGACCGTATGCGCGCCGACGGCATTGTGTACTCTG
>NZ_DBHHPX010000061.1:0-9176 GCF_057241865.1 Tractidigestivibacter sp. | reverse complement strand
GAGAAGTCGGAGGCTGGCCCACCTTTGCCACTTGACAAGTCTATCTACATATCAGGAGACGTCCGTGCCTGTCACCTCTCCAATCCAAGCTCACGGAGCGTCCTACTCCCCGGCGGGGTCATGCCATGAAAGACAGCCGTGCTCCTATCCAACCCTCCGGTGCGTCTCAATTGGATTGGCGAGAAAGAAGAAGCTCCTATTCACAGACATGGTGCCCTGTTTGCGAGCACCCCACTCGGTGTCTGGAACCCGCGCTCTATGTAACCGCTTCGGCCAGATTAACCATTAAGCAACTCAAGGAAAGTGTTCTCCGAGATAATCTGTATCGGTAGTCCCTTGAGCTGGTTTTGCTGGGCTTTCTTTATCTTGCCGGAAGTCGTCTTCATTGCGTCACGAAAACCATCGTTACCGATGACAAGATAGTCAGTGTCCTTCTTGACGCCATCCTCAGGAATTCCTCCCACATTAGCAAGCGCCTGCATGGCATCGCGCCTCACCATTTTCGTCATCTTGCCAGTGAAAGCGCAGTGCATCCTGTAGAGCGGATTGCCCTCGTCAGCATCACATTCTGCAGAGATTTCACTCGCCTTCAACGAATTCGACGAACCACCATGAGTGAACGACTTACGATAGCTCTCCTCGCTACCATAGCGCTCGAGCACCATTTCACGCATGGAGCCATAGCACGTGACCATTACCACGACATCACTGAGCGCACGGTGCTCGTGATCGTTCACGACGCCAAGTTCCCCACAGAGGTCTGGCAGTCTACGGTGCTGAAGCTCTGGGAATGCTCTTCTTGCAACACGCAAGGTATCCACGTAATCGTTGATGAGCGGACGCCCCAACACGCGCTCATACGCCGCATACAGGAAGTTCATGTCGAAAGGTGCGTTGTGTGCCATGAGCACTGAGTCGCCTGCAAAGTCAGAGAACTCTCTGATGACTCTGTCAATACCCGGCACACTCTGGAGCATCTCGTCGGTAATACCCGTGAGGTAGGTAATGAAGGGATCGAGCGGGTAGTCGATGTGAATAAGCTAGTCAAATGTGTTTACAATCTCCCCATCGACCACACGCGTGGCACCAATCTCGATGAGAGCACAGAAATCGAAGTCGAGGCCAGTGGTCTCGGTATCAACCGCCACGTATGAAGTGGGGAGTGCATATAGGTTATTTCCCCCCTCGGGCCTACGGTTGCTCTTTGTCTTCGTCATCGGTAACCTCGCTCTCTCGTTCATCGGTATTGAAATGCATATCGAATATAGTACGCATCGGAGGCCGAGTTCGCGCTCTCGCTCTCCGCCGCTACGGAGCATGTTGTTCAAAATTGAGTCACGAACAGGGGTACGGCCCACATTACTTGGGTGGCCCGCGATATGCCCGCATGACGAGTAGAGGCTTCAACTGAGTGACTTCAACTCGCTTGGTAGTCGACTTTTCTCAATGTCTCCCCTCCCGCAAGCTACCGAATCTCGTTATCCCCGCGACAAGCAGCCCCCCAGCCCTCCCAGGTGTCGGCCGAAGCCTTCCACCGCCATTGCCTACAGACTACAGCGCACGTGAGGCCATTGGGCTTCTCGCCAGCCGCTCACCGTGGCTACCAGCAAGCAACTCGCACCCAAACTCGCCCCAATGACCCCCGTACCGTCAACGCAAGAGCCACTCCCACGCCGGCACCACATGAACCGTTCCCCGCGAAACGCGAATGTCACGACGCTCGTCCATCGTCACGACCCAGGCCTCGTCGCGGGAGAACCTCTCCATGCCCACCTCCAGCGCGTGCAGCTCGCGACTTCTCGTCTGCTCGTTGGAGAGGCTCGTGCAGACCTGGTAGAGACGGACGCCCTCCCCCAGCAGCACGTCGCCCACGACGAAGTCGATCTCGTGGCGCCTGGAACCGTCGGCAAGCAGGGCACGGCTGAGCGAGCCGCTTCGCAGGAACCCGCAGCGTCGCCTGAGCGCGTCGTACACGCTCGTCTCGAGGCGCTGGCCCAGGTCCTCCGTGGTCGCCGGCGAGAAGGCCGCCTCGAGTCCCGGGTCCACGGCGTACACCTTCATCGCGCTCCTGCCGTTTGCGGAAAGTGACCTACTGAGCTCCTTGAGCCCAAAAACAAGGTAGGATTCCTCGTAATAGCCAAGAAGCGCGGAGAGGCTTTCCCGGGCCACCCCAAGCCCCATGCTTCTCATCTGGCTCGCGACCCTGTTGATTGAGAGCTCGCGCCCGGAGGAGGCGATGCACCTGCGCGCAAAGGCCTGGGCGGCGCGGGCGTTTCCCAGGCCCTCGCGCTCGATGATGTCGAGTGCGACGGTCTGACCCACGTAGCCCTGCAGGAGCTGGAACGCATCTGGCTTTGTGAGCGCCAGCGTCGCGGGAAAGCCCCCACGCACGAGATAGTCGTCGAGGGCATTCCTGAGCCGGGCCTTCTCCGCAGAGGTATAGGCGTCCGGGTCCCTTGGCGTCTCGTCCCAACGGGACGTCACCCTGCAGTACTCTGCAAAGCTCAGCGGGAAGAGCTCCCGCGTGATGGAGCGTCCCCTGAACTCGCTGGGCAGCTCGGAGGAGAGCATGCGCGAGGACGATCCCGTCACATAGATAGTCGCGGCTCTCGTGTCGACAAGGCGCCGAACGAAGGCCCCCCATCCCGGAATCTCCTGTATCTCGTCGAAGAAGAGATAGCAGCCTTCGGTCGCAGAGGGAAACAGCGCCTCGTAGGTCGTGATCACGTCATCGAGAAGACCATCGTCGGGAGGCATGAGCCGCTCGTCGTCGAAGTTGAAGTAGAGCATCCTCCGGCGCTCGACCCCGCTGTCGAGAAGCGACCTCATCTCCTGATAGAGGCGATACGTCTTTCCGCAGCGCCTAACGCCGGCCACCATGTTCACGATGTTGCCGCGGGCTGGAACCTGTGGCGTGCCAAGGGCCAGTTCCCGTGAGAAGAGGTCTGGGACCTCGGACCGCATGCCCTCGGTGACCTTCTCGAGTACGGTCGCGTGCTGCCCGTCGTTCATTGCCCATTCACCATCCTTGCAGTCTCATACTTCATGATTATGATGATACTTGTCGTCTGATACTGCAAGATTGTTTTCGTGGGGTCAATTTCGGCTCGACGGAGGAGGGCCGAGTCACTCCGGCCGCGCCGGCCGCGCACGCGTGCCGGCCCACGGGCGACGGCATAGGGATAGCCGCGACAGTTCTAGGGTGAGCTGACACCAGGCGCGAATTACGCACGGCTGGGTTTAAGGTTTGTGGGGACCTGGACTTTTGCTCGGTTGATTCTCAGCCGTGCGTAATTCGGCGGCAGGGAGGACAGCACGGGCGACCATTCGGTGGACGGCGCAGGCTGCCTCCCGGGGAACAGCGCGGGCGACCGTTCGGTGGACGATGCAGGTGGCCCTACGGGGACAGCGCAGTCGCCCCGCGCCACCCGTACTTCTCGCCACCCACGCCCTCCAGTCCCATCCGCTACCATGGACTCAGACATCCGCCTCAAGACTCCCAGGGGGCCACATGGACGAGAAAGAACTGATGCACGACCTCACACTCATGCTCCTGTACCTTGACTCCTGGAAGGAGAAGGGCCCGAGCGGCCCGGTAGCAAGGTCGTGGAACAGGTATGACAGCAACGTCCTCAAGGCCCTGCAGAACGAGGGGCTCATTGGCCCGGCACAGAAGGCGAAGCCCATAAGCCTCACGCCAGACGGTGAGGACATGGCCAGCATGCTGGTCAAGGTGTACGGAACGGTCGTCGGCGAGTTCCAGAACATGCTCGACGACCAGCTCAAGAACGCAGGCCCCCTCACCAACGAGCCGGCGTTTCGCTTCCGCGTCACTCTCCAGCTCGATGGGCAAACGTGCTGGCGAGAGATTGTGGTGCCGCAGAACTTCACGTTTGCCGACCTCCACGAGGTCATCCAGGCAGCGTTTCTCTGGTGGGACTACCACATGTACGACTTCCAGCTCACGAGCAGGCGCGAGAAGCTCATAATCATCGACCCGGACGCTGGCGGGATCGACGGCATGTTTGCGCCCGGCACCGACGGCCGCAAGCCGATCGACGCAACGAAGACGTATCTCTTTGACGTCTTTCCCCGCACGAGGACGGCAACGTACACCTATGACTACGGCGACTGGTGGGTCCACAAGATTCGCCTCGTCGAGACCATCGCGAACTTCGAGGGCGAGATGCCCGTCTGCACGGCAGGCGACGGCGACGCTCCCCCGGAGGACGTGGGCAGTACCTGCGGGTTCGCGGACTTTCTCCGCATCCTTGCCAATCCGAAGGACCCCGAGCACGACGAGACGGTCGCGTGGGCGAAGTCGCTGGGGTTCGAGCACTTCGACCTGAAGCGCATCAACGAGCGCATTCACAAGTGGCTCACGGGCGAGATATACGACGAGTGGAACAGGCTGCATCCTGACGAGCTGCAGCTCGGTGGCGCAACGGACGTCACGGGAGCCAAGGGCGGCGCGGGTTCCTCGCCGTTCAAGCTGGTTCCGTAGCGCGACAGACACGAGGCTTACGACCTCTCGTGCCTCGCCCCAGGACAATAAGACGAGCTTGGGCGTCGGCCGCGACCGCAGGGATATTGGTGGAGGCCGCTGGGCAGGCAGCGGGAAGCGGGCCGAACTGAGAGCGGCACTCGCGGGGCGGCACCGCGAGTCGACTGTTTGGCTAGATCGCGGGCCTTCCCACTCTTCCGTAGGAAGCGATGGGAAGGCCCGTTGCGCCGAAACCGCCTTCGTTACATCTTTTTTCACTCTCGTGCGCCGAAGTGGCCTTCGTTACATTGGTTTTGGGGCGGTGGTCAAGTATCGGGATGCATATCTTGTGTCATTCCATTTACATGACACCATATGTGGCATGTGGACATGCCCATCTACTCGAGAGCACCCGAAAAACCCAATGTAACGAAGGCGAGTTTGGCGCAACGGGCCCAGGAAAACATGTAACGAAGGTGGTTTCGATGCATGATGGTATCATCATCCCATGATTATGTGATTTGAGGTAAACAATGCAGATGATTCCCGTCAAAGAGCTCAAGGACACCGCAAAGGTTTCGAGGCTCTGCCACGAGACTGGCGAGCCCGTCCATGTCACGAAAAACGGATGCCCGGACATGGTCATCATGAGCACTGAGACGTATGAAAGCCTTGCCAAGGCGGCAGAGACGGGAAGAATCGTCTCGCTCGTACAGGAAGGAATCAGCGCAGTCGAACGCGGAGAGTGCCAGGATGCATTTGGAGCAGTTGCCGCACTCAGGAGCAAGTATGGCCTTTAACGTGCAGGTAACAGATCCTACCTTGACGAGGCAGTCTCCTATCTCGTACGCGAACTCAGCGCGCCAAGCGCCGCGAGGTCGCTGCTTGATGCCTATGAGGACAAGCTCCGACTAATAGCTGACAATCCGTTGCTGTTTGACTTCGATCTCGAAGTCAGTGAAGTAGTAGGCAAGAAAATCAGGAAATGCCAGGTGAAGCACTACGGGATCTACTACCTGGTGGACGAGAAGGCAAACCTGGTCCAGGTCGTCGCATTCATTCACGGTCTCCGGGACTCGCTGACGATCCGTAGAGGTCGTCAGCAATAGCGAAATCGCGCGCCCTCGCTGCCGAGAAATTATTGCGCGCCAGGCTTTGTGGGGTCCCTCCAGTCCGCTTCTCACGACCTGCAGGGAAAGAACCCCAGAGCCGAAAAGGCCTCCCCCAAGCCGCGGGCGGCGTGAGCGGGGCTTCTCGGACAGATCTTGCGGGACCTCTCGGCCATTGGCGTAGGGCGAGGCTTCTCGGCCGGCTCTTACTGCTGAGAAATCCTGAGCACTGCCTTGATGATCTTCCCGTCATGGGAGTCCTGCAGCGCCTGGTCGATGTCGGCGAAATCGTAGAAACTCAGCAGGCGGTCGACCGGGAACCTGCCCTGCTGGTACCACTTCACCATCTGTGGCACGAAGGTCTTGGGGTTGGACTCCCCCTCGCACGTTCCCTTCATGGTGCGCATGGGGACCATGATGTCTCCGCCCACGTCGAAGTGGTCTATGCAACCGGCAGCGGCGACGGGCAGGAACGTGCCGTGAACCCCGGCGCGGGCCAGGCACGCCTCCACCGCCGTCAGCCAGCATGGCAGCTCTTGTGGCAACCCTACCCCAGCAGCCAATCCCTAGCGCACATGACGCGTGCCGTTGGGGCATCGTGACTTGCAGATTCGCGCGTGATCACGAAGCGCTGATTTCTCGGGATCCCTAAGCTGTCGCCCACTGCGCCAAGGTGCATCGCGAAGCGGTCGCGATACGTCTGTGACGACTTGACCTCTGCCATCCGGGGATTTGAGGCGTCAGTAAGGTCGAGCAGGTCGACCTCCACCTTCGAGTCATCGCGATAGAAGAACAGACGAGGTTCCTTGCCCTCGTTCATACGATGCTTGAGCGTCTCCGCCACAATGAGGTTCTCGAAAACCATGCCCAGGTGTGGGCTTACCAGCAGCTCCTCGAGTGATGCGATGTTCAGCAGGTAGCACAGCAGTCCGGTGTCATAGAAGTAGAGCTTGGGCCTCTTCGTCAGTCGCTTTCCCTCATTTCGGAAATACGGCATGAGCGAGAACGTGATGTAGCTCGACTCGAGTATGTTCAGCCACGCCTTCACCGTGCGCGAGTCAACCCCCGCATCCCTGGCAATCCCAGCGTAGTTTACGAGGTTTCCGGCGTTAAGCGCACAGAGTCCCAGGAACCTGCGGAAGTCCGAGAGGCTCCGAACATCCAGATAGTCGGCAACGTCACGCTGCACATACGTGTCCACGTAGCTCCTGAAGAACACCGTGGTGGGAACCTGGGCGTCGTAAAGTCTAGGATAGCCGCCTCGATACATGAATTCGTCGACGCTCGGGGGAACGCGTGCGTTAAGCGCCTCCGCAAACGAGAGCGGCAACAGCCTCAGAATCCCCACCCTGCCAGCCAGAGACTGCGTTATCTGCTTCAGGAGCAGGAAGTTCTGCGAACCAGAGAGAACGTACTGGCCGCTGTCTGGGCTCTCGTCAGAGGACACCTGGGTCATCGAGAAGAGCTCTGGGGCGTACTGTGCCTCATCGATGATGAGCCGTCGAGGCCGATTGCGAATGAAGCCTACGGGATCATCAAGTGCCTGCTTCCTCAGGGCATTATCCTCAAGGTTCACATAGGAGTAGTCGGGAAACGTCGTTCTGACGCTGGTCGACTTTCCACTCTGCCTGGGTCCCGTAACCGACACGACTGGAAACCAGGTCGCATACCTCTCCAGCTGTGCCGATATCGTCCGCGGTATGAGTGTCATGTTCCTTGACCCCCTTGAGTGAAATCGCGTACCACAATCATACATTAGGAAGACCCGAGTTATGATATTAGAAATTACCAAATTATGACATTAGCTATTGCCATATTCATACATTAGCACAGCTAGAACAGCATGCAGTCTGTAGCGACCTGCTAGGCCGTCAGAGAAGAGCGCTATCCGCGGCTCGCAGTCGCCGCGCTTGTTCGCGTCCCTTATGCACTGGTCGCGGCACCCACAGAAGCGTCGCGGCCAGCCGCGAGAATCGCGAATGCAACACCACATTGATAAACCAGCTTGACAATCTTGCCTACTAATTCTTGAATGTCAAATTAATTAGACATTCGCCACTTCTCAGACTACAATGCCAAATTGATGCAAAAAAGACGATAAGACCTCGCCATGACCGCCAGAATTGCCCGCCCCGACTACGAAGAGCGTCTGCTCCCTTATCTCGACACCGAGGACATCAAGGTGCTGATTGGCGTTCGATGCAGCGGTAAGTCCACGCTTCTGTAGGCACTCGCATCTGCGGCAGCAGATCGCGACGGCAAAGACAACACGATTCTCCCTAGGCTTGATGGCTTCGACATGCCACTCGAGCCGACGGCAGAATGGCTGAAGGAGCAGATACAAGCGTCTCTCGACAAGGCAGATGACAGTCGCATGGTTCACGTGTTCTTGGACGAGGTGCAGGAGGTTCCCTCCTGGGAGAAGGTCGTGCGCCAGCTCCGGACCCGGGAACGAACGGACGTCTGGATCACGGGCTCGAACGCATTTGTCCTGTCCTCGGACCTCTCCACGCTGATAGGGGGCCGCTACATCGAGCTCAAGGCGAGCCCCCTGTCGTTCAAGGAGTACCTGTCCTTCTCTCAGGCTCGACATGCCCAGGAGCAAACCGTCGAGACCCCACAGGAGCAATCCGTCGAGGCCCTCTTTGCGCGATACCTCAAATATGGCGGAATGCCCGGCCAGTTCGGCGGACCATTCGGAAGTGACGAATACGTCGAGAACATGTTGATGACCATCTACGAGACAATCATCCTGAACGACGTGGCGACTCACGGCGGAATCTCCGACATCGACCTGCTCGAGAGGCTCGTCAGGTACGTCTTCGTGACGTCGGGGAATCTCTTCTCGACAAGGTCGATAGCCAACTACCTTACCAGCGCAGGGAGGAAGACCAGCGCGAGCACCGTCGACAGCTACCTGCGCACCCTTGAGAGTGCGTTCATCGTCTTCCGATGCGAGCAGGAGGGAATCTCGGGAAAGCAGGTACTGAGGCCGCAGTACAGGCTCTACCCGGTGGACACGGGACTGCGCGGCCTCATGACGGGCTTCTCTCCCCAAGACCTCGGGTTCCAGCTGGAGTGCGTCGTGTTCAATGAACTCGTTCGCAGGGGATACGCGACGCGCGTCGGCACGCTTCGCTCCGGCGAGGTCGACTTTGTCGCATCGAAGCGGACGGGCGAGAGGGTCTACGTCCAGGTGATCGAGTCTCTCGCGGACGAGGCAACCTACATGCGCGAGCTTGCGCCGCTCGACCTGATCGGCGACTCGTTCCCGAAGGTCATCCTGACGCTCGACCGCTACCGCTGCGGCGTCACGACAAACGGTGTGAGGGTGGTCAACCTGCTGGACTGGCTCCTCGGATAGAGAAGCGCCAAGCGGCTGCCCTTCGTGCGAAAGTTTCGGTAGAAGGAGGCGCGACCGACTACCGGTACTTCGTGTGCGAGCACTCGGGACATGGCCTCCAGAATGACAGCGCCGTGTACCAGGAGTGGATGGAGACGGTCGAGGCGTATCTGGCAAAGTACATGCCGGGGGGTGTTCCCATAGTTTTGTCAAGCAGGCGGACTCGCTGAGTCCCAGGGTT
>NZ_DBHHPX010000060.1:0-9503 GCF_057241865.1 Tractidigestivibacter sp. | reverse complement strand
CTTCTCGGCGCAGACATCACTCGCCTGTGCTACCCACTAGAAACGCGGAAGAGCCTGTTTGAGGTTTACCTGGACGGTCTCCACCTTGGCCAGGGTCCCGTAGTCCGCGAGGTCCGTTGCGGGATCGGTGTTGGTCATGAGGAAGTGCACGTTGGGGTTGGAATCGGCCGCCTCGGCAACCACGTCACCCCACGCAGAGACAAACTCGTTGCCAGCGGCAATGATGAGGTCGACGTCCTGGTCGACATAGGACTGTGCCGCAGAGGCCGCGTCCGCCGAGGCGGTGTTCTCCTTGGGCTCGAGCATCTCCCACTTGGGGTGGGACTCGATTGCCTTCTGGAGCGACTCGTAGTGGCCCTGTCCCCAGCCACCGTCGTTCTTGGGACCGCTGATGACCAGAGCCACCTTGTAGTTTGACTTCTCGGCAGAGTCCGTCGAGCTTGGGCTCGAGGACGAGCCACATGCCGCAAGCGAGAGCCCGCAGGCCACGGCAGCCCCTCCCAGCCCAAGCGATAGCGCGTTCCTACGCGTTATGTTCATTCTCATAGCTTCCTCCCCAGTTGTAACCGGCACTTCTGCTCCGCGACAGGCCCTGAAGCACCTAGTCCCAGTACCCCTCGTGCACGGCGGCTGCCTTGGCCTCCAGCTCCGGGAACGGCCCCACGACCTCGATGGGCTTCTGCCCTGCCGCGAATACCCTTCTGCAGGGCAGGTCAAACGTAGGGTTCTGCTCGTTTGACCCCGTAAGCTCAAGCAGGCGCCGCTCCGTCATGGCATAGACCACGCGGCCCACGTTTCCCCAGTAGATGGCGCCCGCACACATCGAGCAGGGCTCGGCGGAGGCATACAGCGAGCAGTACCAGAGATAGTCCCTGTCGTAGAGCTGGCTTGCGCGCTCCATGAGCTGGGTCTCGGCGTGGCCCGTACACTTGCGTGTCCCAATCTCAACGTTCTCTTGCTCGAGAAGGACGTCGCCAGAGGGCGAGACGAGAATCGCGCCAAACGGCGTGTTGCCATGCTCGCGTGACGCTCGGGAGACCTCGATGGCACGCTCGAGAAGCGCGACGTCCTTCTCGCGAGTGAACTGCTTTCGCGACATACAAGAACCTTTCCAGAGGGGGCGAGACACCCGCATGTGCCTCGCCCCCGATAGACCCACAAAGAACGAACCGTCGTTTACAGCGTCTTGGAGATGGCCGAGACCTCGTCATCGGTGAGGAAGGTGCCGGCCTTGATCTGCTCGGCATACTCGTTGATCTTGTCCTGCACGTCCTTGGAGACCTTGTCGGAGAACTTGCCGAGGGACACGCCGCCGTTGCTCATGTTGCCGGTGATGGCCTTGCCGCCGCCAAAGGAGCCGGCCTCGATCTCGTCCATGGCCTGGCCAATCATCCAGTCCGTGACGGTGGAGGTCACAACGGTGGGCTGGTCGTCGCCTACGATGTCGATGGGCTGGGCGATGTCAAAGTGCGTGTCGGCGCCGGCAGACTCAAGGGCCTTGCGCGCACCGTTGTCGACGGCGGAGGCGTCACCCCACATGACGTCGACGTTGTTGGAGTTGATCCACTGCTGGGTGAGGTTCGTGCCCAGGGAGGCATCGGTGAAGCCGGCCTCGAAGTTGTACTGGCCCTGGACGCCCGGCGTGACCTTCTGCGCCGCTGCGAGGTACGCGGAGTACTTCGTGGTGGTGGACGGAAGCTTCATGCCACCGATGAAGCCGATGCTCTTGGTCTGGGTCATGAGGCCAGCGACAACGCCGGCAAGGGCACCGGTCTGCTTAAAGTCCGGAAGCACCGTCTCGACGGAATCGAGGGTCTCGTAGTCCGTCATCTCGGTGGCGGGATCGGTGTTCGTGATGAGGAAGTGGACCTTGGGGTGGCTGCCCGCCGCATCTGCCACAACCTCGGCCCAGTCGGAGGCGAACTGGTTCCCGTTGCCAATGATGAGGTCGACGTCCTGGTCGACATAGGACTGCGCCGCAGTGGCGGCATCGGCATCGGCCGTGTTCTCCTTGGGCTCGAGCATCTCCCACTTGGGGTGGGACTCGATGGCCCTCTTGAGGGACTCGTAGTGGCCCTGGTCCCAGCCGCCGTCGGTGATGATGCCGCTCATGATCATGGCGACCTTGTAGCTCGACTGCTCGGAGCTGGCCCCAGAGGGGGAGCTGCCAGACGAGCTGGGGCTGTTGCCGGACCCGCCACAGCCCGCAAGGGCGAGGGCGCCCACGCTGCCAAGCCCCAGAGCGATCACCTGGCGCCTGTCGAGCATGACGTTGGACAGAGACTTCTTGGTTTCATTCATGATGTACCCTTTCCTTCCTCCATAGGGGATGCGTCGTGCACCCCCTCCCAATGACCCGCACCTCACGACGTTAGCCGCACGCAATGAGGGTGGAACCGAACAACTCCCAGGTGAGGCACCTTCCTCGGTGACAGGCAGCGCTCCACCCGGGAGCGCGCCGCCCTAGCGCTGCTCGCGGAAGTACGGCTGACCGTTGGACTTGGGCCCGGCATGCCTCGACCCAAAGAAGATGAGCGCCACTATCGTGAAGATGTACGGGATCATCTTGAAGAACATGACCGGAGCAGACTGGAACTGCGCCTGCAGGGCCACGTTGAGGCCGTCGAAAAAGCCGAAGAGCATGCTTGCGCCAAGGACGCCCAGGGCGCTCCAGCGACCGAAGATTACGGTGGCCAGCGCGATGAATCCGCGGCCCATCACGATTCCGTCGGTGTAGATGGGCGTGTAGCACAGCGTGAGGAACGCGCCGCCAGCCGCGGCGAGCGCGCCGCACGCGATGCAGGCGATGTACTTCACGCGCACGACGTCGATTCCGAGCGTCTCGGCAGCATGGGGGTTCTCGCCCACAGAGCGGAACGAAAGCCCCGCTCGGAAGTGCTTGAAGAAGTACCTCACGAGTGGCACGAGAATGAAGGCCAGGTAGGCCAAGAGCGTCTGGTTGAAGAAGGCGTCACCGACAAAGGGTATCTGCGAGAGCCCCGGTATGGCGATGCTCGCCATCTGCGAGCCAGTCGCGTTTGCGGAGTTAGACCCCACAAAGAGGTTGTAGCCGAAGAGCGCCACGGCGGGGGCCAGGATGTTGATGGCCATGCCGGTGACCACCTGGTCGGCACAGAGCGTGACCGTGCAGAAGGCGTAGAGCATGTTCACGAGCACGCCGGCAAGCATGCCCACGAAAAGTCCCACCCAGAGGTTGCCCGTCATCTTGGCCACGGCAAAGCCCACAAACGCACCGACTGCCATGATGCCCTCGAGACCGATGTTCACGAGGCCGGCACGCTCTGAGAAGACCTCACCAAGCGCGGCGAGAAGGATGGGCACGGCGCCCATGGTCATCGCCTTGAGGATGGTGGGGAGCGCAATCATGAAATCCATTATGCAGTCACCTCGGCTTTCTTGGCCTTGGCGTCCTGCCTTGCGGCAACGAACGCCTTGATCTTGGGGAGCTTCACGGCAGCCATTCCGGCAACGGCGAAGATGATGATGAGGCCGCGGATGATCTCGACGATGGCGGTGGGTACGCCGATGACGCTCTGCATCATGGTGCCGCCCGTCGAGAGGATGCCAAACAGCAGGGCCACGAAGAGTGCGGCAATGGGGTTGAGCTGTGCGATGAGCGCGATGGCCACGCCATCAAAGCCAAAGCCGGAGCCAAAGCCGTCTGCCAGACGGTAGGGCGTCTTGCCGAGAAGCTCGACGGCACCACCCATGCCGGCGATGGCGCCAGAGATGATGAAGGCGAGCAGCACGAGCCTCCTCACGGGGAAGCCGTTGACCTTCGAGGCGATGGGGTTCAGTCCCACGGCGCGAATCTTGAAGCCAAACGAGGTGCGGAAGATCACATACCACACGAAGATGCCGAGCGCGATTGCGACGATGACGCCAATGTGCGTGCCCGCGACTTCGGGAAGGCGTGCGCCCTGCGGGACGGCGACGGTCTTGGGCAGCCCGTTATCCGAGTAGACGTTCTTGTAGATGTACTCCATGAAGTACATGGCCACGTAGTTGAGCATGATCGTGGTGATCATCTCGTTGAGGCCACGCGTGATCTTCATGATGCCAGGCAGAAGCCCCCAGACGGCGCCCGCCACAATGCCTGCGAGAAGCCCCAGCGCAAGGCCGAGCGGACCGTCAAGGCCAAGGCCCAGGATGACCGAGGCCGTAGCGCAGCCGCCCATGATGAACTGCCCCTCGCCGCCGAGGTTGAAGACGCCGCACTTGTAGGCAAACACGGCGCACAGACCGGTGAAGATGAGCGGGCAGGCGCGCTCAAGCGTCTTGCTGATCTTGGCGGCATCTCCAAGCGAACCCTGGATCATGGCCGCATAGCCCTCGAACGGGCTTTTCCCAAGGCAGGCGATGATGATTGCGCCAATGATGAGAGCCAGGAGCACCGAGACGACAGGCGTGAGAATCATCAACCTCTTCTCGCTGCGCTCCTCCGGGCTCAGAGCTTTCTTTACCACGTTGTCCCCCTCCTACTTTCCTGCCATTGCGAGCGAGATCTCCTTGATGGGAGGGTTCGCACCCGGATACGTGCCCATGACCTGGCCCTCGAAGAGCACCACAATGCGGTCTGAGAGCTTGAGCACCTCGTCGAAGTCAGCCGAGATGAGAAGCACCGCACATCCTGCGTCGCGCTGCGCCACGATCTGGTTGTGGATGAACTCGGTGGCACCAATGTCTAGGCCGCGCGTGGGATAGACGGCCACGAGGAGCCTTGGGCGTCCCTCAAGCTCGCGCGCGAGGATGACCTTCTGCTGGTTGCCGCCGGAGAGGCTGCGCGCCGTCTGGTCGACAGAGGTACAGCGGATGTCGTTCTCTTCGCGAAGCCTGTCCGCGTACGAGTGGATCTCGGCCATCTTGAGCCACTTGCCGTGGCCAAGGGAGAACTGGCCGCTCTCGGTCTGCTTGAGCACGAGGTTCTCGGCAACCGTCATGTCGCCCACAAGGCCCATCTTGTTGCGGTCCTCGGGGATGTTGCCCAGGCCGGCCTCGATGAAGGTCTCGGGCGAGAAGATCGCGATCTCGGAGCCGTCCGGGCCAATGACCCTGCCGGACTCAGGCTTCACGAGGCCAGTCACGACCTCGGCCAGAGGCGTCTGACCGTTGCCGTCGATACCCGCCACACCGAGGATCTCGCCCTGGTGGATGGTGAGAGAGACGTCCTTCAGGCCACCGTGCTTCACCTCGGAGTGATACGAGACACCCTCAAGCTCGAACTCCGTCTTGTCGGCACCCGTGACCTTGTCGTAGGTGTTCTCGACGAACTTCTGGCCGATCATGAGGTCGGCAAGCTCCTGCTCGGTGGTATCGGCAACGCACACGGTCTCGACGGTCTCGCCACGGCGAAGCACGGTGACGCGATCGGAGATGCGCATGACCTCGCGCATCTTGTGGGAGATGAAGATGATCGACTTACCCTCATCGGTGAGCGAGTGCATGATGTCGAAGAGCCCTTCGACCTCGAGGTCGGTGAGGACTGCCGTAGGCTCATCCAGGATGAGCAGATCGGCGCCGCGGAACAGCACCTTCATGATCTCGACGCGCTGCTGCATGCCAATCGACATGTCGGAGACCTTCTCGTCGAGGTCAATCTCCAGGCCGTAGCGGTCCATGATCTCCTCGATGGCCTTGCGGTCGTCCGCCTCCTGGAGCATGGGGGAGCTGTGGCGCTTGTCGCCCAGGATGATGTTCTCGAGGCCCGTCATGGCATCTATGAGCATGAAGTGCTGGTGCACCATGCCAATGCCATGCTCGACCGCCACGCGCGGTGAGCTTATCTGGACCTCCTGGCCGCGCATGAAAATCTTTCCATCAGTGGGCTGGTAGAGCCCGATGAGGACATTCATGAGTGTGGACTTGCCTGCGCCGTTCTCGCCAAGGAGGGTGTGGACCTCGCCCTCCTGCACGTCGAGTGAGACGTCCTTGTTCGCATAGAACGAACCGAAGCGCTTGCTGATGTTCTCCATTCTCAGCAACTCGGCCATGCTTGCCGCCTTTCGCCTACGGGTGCCGAACAAACAAACTGTACGCGAGTCAAACCAATTATTGTGCCACCCCGTTACAGGGGCTTTTCCGCCTCCTTGCCATTCGTCTTCTTCTTGGAGTACGGCGTGCCTTCGAGCGGGAGCTCTGTCCGAAGCACACCATCGACCCTGCGATAGGCATTCTGGATTGCCGCCGCCGTGGGGATGGAGGCGATCTCCCCTATGCCCTTGCCACCGTACGCCACGGGGAGCAGGCGCTCCTTCTCGACGTAGTCGGCGTGAATCTCGGGGGTCTGGTTGGCGCGGAGAAGGCCGAGCGTTCCGTACTTGACCTGCGGCACGCAGTCCTTGAGCGGGAATCGCTCGGTGAGCGCGTAGCCCATGCTCATGAGGACGCCCCCCTCTATCTGGCCCTGGATGGCGATGGGGTTCACGACCTTGCCGGAGTCATGCGCGGCATAGATGTCGCTCACGCGACGGTTCCTGTCAAGGACGGCGCAGGTCGTGGCATAGGCGTAGCACACGTGGCTCTTGGGGTTGGGCTTGTCGGCACCCAGCTTGTCGGTGGGCTCGAAGTAGACGTAGCGGAACTCGTGCCCCTCGAGGGCAGCGAGGGCGGCAACCGGGTCCTTTGCACGCAGGGCATGGCCCGCCATGAGGTCTTCCGGATGCTCGTCCACGTAGGGGTTCCCGTCATCGTACTCCACGGTCTTGCCGTCACCGTGGGCGCATACGGGCTCGTCCGGCACGGGGCAGCCTGCCTCCACGGCAAGCATGGCGTCACGCAGAAGGAAGGCTACGCCACGCACGGCTTCGCCCGTGATGACCGTCTGGCGCGAACCCGAGGTGGTGCCAGAGTCGGGCGCGGCCTCGGTGGAGCACTCGCCGTTCTCGATGGCGCTCTTGGGGAGCCCCGTCGCCTCGGCGACGTCTTGCTGGAAGACGGTGTTGCAGCCCTGGCCAATGTCGGAGGTGGCAGAGTAGATGACGGCACGGCCGCCCTCAACGCGGATGTTGGCGCGGCCTGCGTCGGGCAGGCCCACGCCCACGCCCGAGTTCTTCATGGCGCAGGAGAGTCCCGCGTGGTCCGCGTTCCTCTCGTAGACGTCCCTCACCGCGAGGAGCGTCTCCTTGAGCGCGGTGGAGCAGTCTGCGATCTGGCCGTTGGGCAAGGCCTTGCCGGGCTCGATCGCGTTCTTGTACCGAATCTCCCATGGGCTTATCCCCACCTCGTCGGCCAACAGGTCGATGAGGCACTCGAGGGCAAACTCGCTCTGGCACACCCCAAAGCCGCGGAAGGCCCCGGCGGGCGGGTTGTTTGTGTAGTAGCCAAAGCCGCGGATGTCGGTGTTCTGGTAGGTGTAGGGGCCAACGGCGTGCGTGCAGGCGCGCTCGAGAACGGGCCCGCAGAGGCTTGCGTAGGCACCCGTGTCAAAGTTGATCTCGCAGTCGAGAGCGGTGAAGTTGCCCTCCTCGTCGCACCCCAGGGTGAACGTGCCCACCATGGCATGGCGCTTGGGGTGGAAGTTCAGGGACTCCTGACGCGTGAACTTGCACTTCACGGGGCGCTTGAACCGATAGGCGGCAAGCGCCGAGATGTGCTGGGTGGTGACGTCCTCCTTGCCGCCGAAGCCACCGCCCACCAGCATGGTCTGGACAACGACGCGCTCTGGGGTCCTATCCCAGCCAAACATGTGGGCGACCTCTTTGCGCGTGTCATAGGCACCCTGGTCTGTGGAGAAGACCTTGACGCCGTCCTTGTAGGGGATGGCCACGGCGCACTCGGGCTCGAGGAACGCATGCTCGGTGAACGGCGTCTCGAACGAATGCGTTACCACGTGCGCGGAGGCGGCGAGCGCCGCATGCGCATCGCCGCGCGTGACGTGACGGCTCTGGCAGACGTTGTCATGGAGCTCGACGAGGTTTCCGAATGCGTTGAAGCTCTTGTGGATGATGGGCGCGCCCGGGGCCTTTGCCTCGCCGATGTTGCGCACGGGCTCGAGCGGCTCGTAGTCGACCTTCACGAGGCGCTTGGCACGCTCGAGCGTCTTGGTGTCCTCGGCGACAACAAGGCAGATGGCGTCGCCAACGAAGCGCGTGATGTCGCCCTCGGCAATGAAGACGTCCCAGTCCTGGATGAGGTGGCCAACCTGGTTTACCGGCACGTCCTTGGCCGTAAGGACGCCAAGGACGCCCGGCAGGGCCTCTGCCTTGGACGTGTCGATCTTGAGGACGCGGGCGCGAGGGTACTTGGAGCGCACGCATGAGCCGTATACCATGCCGGGGAAGTCGCGCTCGTCGAGGTCGTCGGGGTACTTGCCGTATCCCAGGACCTTGCGGCGCACGTCCACGCGGAAGGCACGCTTGCCCACGCCGTAGTCGTCACCGCGCTCGAGGTCCTCGTCTATCTGCGCGTCACCACGCAGGACGGCGGCGGCAAGCCGGATGCCCTCGATGATCTTCTTGTAGCCGGTGCAGCGGCAGATGTTACCGCGTATGGCCCACTTGACTTCGTCATCTGTGGGGTTGGGGTTCCGGCGCACCAAGGCCGCACCGCTCATCACCATGCCAGGGATGCAGAAGCCACACTGCACGGCGCCCACGGCGCCAAAGGCGTAGACGAAGGCCTCCTTCTCGGCGGGCTCAAGCCCCTCCACGGTGAGAATGTGCTTGCCTTGGGCAAGCTTGGTGGTCATGACGCAGCTCTTGGTAGCAATGCCGTCGATAGCCACGGTACAGGTGCCGCACGCACCCTCCGAGCAGCCATCCTTCACGGAGGTGAGATGCAGGTCATCGCGCAGGAAGCGCAGGAGCGGCTTGTTCTCCTCGCATGCGACCTCCTGACCGTTCACAAAGAAGCCGTAGGTTGCCATCTTCCCTCCTTCCTAGAATTGCCCGGCGACGACGCCGAAGGCGTCGTGGATGACCCCGCGCGGGCACTTGGTTGCGCACATGCCGCAGGAGACGCACTCCTGCTGGTCAATGATGGCGAGGTTATCGATAACATGAACGGCATCAGACGTGCAGACGCGCTCGCAGGCGCCGCAGGCAATGCAGCTTGCCTGGCATATCTGGCGTGCAGCGGTCCCCACCTCGTGATTCGAGCAGAGCACCTGTATGCGCTGATGACGCGGAACGATCTCGATGATGTGCTGCTCGCACATGCGCGCGCAGAGGCCACATCCTATGCATGCGTCGCGGTCGACAACCGCCACGCCATTCCCGTCAAGCTGGATCGCGTGCATGCGGCAGGCGGCGACGCACGCGCCACACCCGATGCAACCCTCCGAGCAGCGGTCGGGCGCGACCCCGCCTGCGCACCTCACGACCGCGACTTTGTCCCTCTTTCGTGCCATGAACTAATCCCCCCGTGTGTACTACCGCGGAACGGCCGTGCGGCCGTCCCGCCAGCAAGCTCTTACCGGCGCATGCCTGGCTACCTTGCAAGAAGGTAGCCGTAGCTGTCACGCACCGCCACGATGGTGGCGCGGA
>NZ_DBHHPX010000059.1:0-9660 GCF_057241865.1 Tractidigestivibacter sp. | reverse complement strand
TGCATCAAAGCATCCGGTATCCGGCTCTCAGATGCAACGACTTGAAGATAGGAGGTCACCATGAGAAGGCCCGTGCTCGCCGCCGTCATCTGCTTTGCCGTTGCGCTTGTCGTGAGCGTCGTGTTTCTCGTCTGGTTCAACACCGACCCCGAGACAAACATCACCACGATCCTCTCGAGCCTGCCGCTGAGCTACCTGTACGCTATCTCGTCCGGCCTTGCCGCGTTCTCGGCGGGTGCCCTGGTGGCGCTGGTGGCGGGTTCGATTGCGCACCTGCGCATGTCGAACCTGCCGCGCGTTCTCTTTGCCGCCCTGGGTTGGGTCGTGCTGGGGTTCTTGCTTCTCGCCCCCGTGATTGCGACGGTGGCCACGGGCTCTGTGGCAATCGTGTTTGCGCTGGTGGTATATGGAGCGATTAAGGCACCCGTGGCATTTGCGGCCTTTGGCCTGCTTCTGGGTCTGGGCTTTGCCGAGAAGCGCGAAGCCGCGTAGGGTTCTCGGCCGCTCGCCGGCTGTGGCCAGGCGAGCGTCGGGGGCGGCCATTGCCGCCATCCCAAGCGGCCCTCGCGCCGCCCCCTGTGGCCTTGGCCGTTGTCCTCGCCTTACGCATCTGAGCGCGCGAAGCGATTGGCCATGTGCATGCTGCGCTCGTAGAGGACCTTGGCGAGAAGTTCGTCGGTCTTCTCGCGCGCGTAGTCTGCCACGTGCTGGTTGGCCTCCTCAAGAGTGTCGATCGCAGCGACGCCGTCTAGCCCTTGGCACCCCACGCGCGCATCCGTCTGCGCAAGCGTGCGCTGCCCCTCGGCCTGGACGTCTTGCTGGTAGGCCTCGATGGCGGGCACGCACTCGGCGTAGTTGGCGTCAGCCATCGCAGCGATGAGGCGGTTTGCCCAGTAGAAGCTCTCGGTCGAGACGTGCTTGGGGTCGGTCTGTTCGAGGTAGGCGGGCGTCTGGCTCACCTGTGCGTAGAACGGCAGCAGCGCATTGAACGGGTTCGAGCCAAAGGCGAGCCATTGAACGTAGCGTGCGGCCTTCGGCCCGTAGGGACGCGCCTGCAGCACGGAGAGCTGGCTGCTGCGGTTGATGCCGATGGGACGATAGCGGCCGCGTGTGGCCTCGGTGCCCATGTGCCCGTAGGGGTCAAAGACGGTCCCCTGGTAGTGGAGCGAGAGCACATGCTTCACGTCCTCAACCGTCAGCTTGCGCTCGGGCACGCTTGCCCAGGGGAGGTCGTTGGACTCGGGGCCAAGCGGCGCCTCGGGGGAGTCCCAGCTCTGCGCATGCGGGTTGAGGAAGCGCTGCATGGACCAGGCGCGCGGCGTGTTGTAGAGGTGGTCCTCGTCGGAGTGGCTGCCAAACGCGTCACGCGGGTTGAAGACCATCTCGTCATCGCCTTCGCCACGCAGGGTGAGGTCCAGGTGGAAGCGGCCCATCCAGCCCGCGAGGTCTGGCGAGCACATGTGCCCGTTCTGCTCGCCCAGCGCGTCTGCCAGGTCAAACGAATCGATGCCCAGCTGGTTGGGCATCGTGACGTAGCAGTCGTCCGGCACGCGCTTCGCAATCCAGTGATGGCCGCCCACGGTCTCGAGCCACCAGATCTCGTCGACGTCCGAGAAGGCGATGCCGTTCATCTCGTGGGTGCCGTAGCGATTGAGGAGCTCGCCTAGGATGCGCACGCCGTCGCGAGCGGAGCGCGCATAGGGCAGCACCAGCGTGACCATGTCCTCCTCGCCGATGCCTCCGGGTTGCTCGGGCTCGAAGCCGTCACTCTCGGGCGTTCCCTTTGCCGGCCGGTAGACGACCATCGGGTCTGCGCCCAGCACGCGCTCGTTTGTTGTGAGCGTCTCGGTTGCGCTCATGGCCACGCCGCGCGTCGAGAAGCCTGCCTCCTCCCAGAGGCCCCGGGAGAGGTCGGCATTGGGCACGGCCGTGTAGCGTGCGCCACCCTCTTCTGGCAGTGGCACCGTGAGGTGCGAGATCTTCGAGGTGTAGCTGGTGCGGCCCCTGGGGTCGATGACGCAGAACCGCTTGGGGTCGAACTCGCCGTTTGCGGAGTCCTCGTTTCTGGCGACGATGGTCGACCCATCGTAGCTGGCCTTCTTGCCAACAAGGATGGTGGTGCAGGGCATGGTGCCTCCTTGGCCTGGTGTGGTGTCGGCGTCTTAAGCCGGCGCGTCTCTCGCATGCCATAGTATGCCCAGCCGCTCGGCTGCTGGCGTGCGGCTTGTGGGCATGTTACGGAAGGCGCACGAGTGGCCGCTTGCCGATATGCGCCGTCCTTCGCCCACGTCATACTGTGTGAGAACAAATCGCGGCCTTCTCTGTGGCAATTCTTGCCGGAGCGCAGCCTGCGAGCACGACGAGAGGAACCACCCACCATGACCATGCACTTCAAGCGCCGCCTGCCCATCCCCATGGAGATTCGCGAGGAGATGCCCCTCTCCGCAGAGATGGCGTCGAGAAAGCCCGCCTTCGATGCCGAGGTCGCCGCCATTATCCGCGGCGAGTCCTCGCGCCGCCTGCTGGTGGCTGGGCCCTGCTCGGCCGACCGCGAGGACTCGGTGCTTGACTATGTCACGCGCCTCGCCAAGCTTGCCGATGAGGTCAAGGACAAGCTCCTTGTGGTACCTCGCGTCTACACCAACAAGCCGCGTACGCGCGGCACCGGCTACAAGGGTCTGCTCCACAACCCCGACCCGGATGCCCCGGCGGACCTTCTCGAAGGCGTGAAGGCCATCCGGCGCATGCACCTGCACGTGGTGGAGGCGACGGGCATGTTCACGGCCGACGAGATGCTTTACCCGGCCAACTACCAGTATCTCGTTGACCTTCTCGCCTATGTTGCCGTGGGCGCGCGCTCGGTTGAGAACCAGGAGCACCGCCTGGTGGCAAGCGGCGTGCCCATGCCCGTGGGCATGAAGAACCCCACGGGCGGCTCCACAGCGGTGCTGCTCAACTCCATCTATGCCGCGCAGGCGCCGCAGACCTTCATCTTCCGCAACTGGGAGGTCGAGACCACCGGAAACCCGCTTGCGCATGCGGTGCTTCGCGGCTACGTGGGGCCGGACGGCGCGACGTATCCCAACTGCCACTACGAGTACCTCGAGCGCCTTGCGGACAAGTACGATCCCGAGAAGTTCAAGTTCCCTGCGGTGATTATCGACTGCAACCACGACAACTCTGGCAAGAGGCCGCTTGAGCAGCCGCGCATCGTGGACGAGGTGCTCGACTCGGTGCGGCGCTCCGATCGCGTCGCGGGGCTCTTCCGCGGGTTTATGGTGGAGTCCTACCTCGTGGATGGCAGCCAACCCGTGGGCGGTGGCGTGTACGGGCAGTCCATCACCGACGCGTGCATTGGCTGGGAGGGCACGGAGCGCCTGGTACGCGATATGGCCGAGCGCCTGTAAAGTGAGACAGGGAGACAGTCCCCTTGTCTTATTTCAGCAAGCGATAACCTCCCGTTAAGCTCCTGTCGAGCGTTGCGCCGCTTCGGTGTTGCCTAGCCCATTTTGGCCTCTTGAGCGTTGGCGCTTCAGTGGCATTTAAGCCTCGTGTCCTACCTTGGAATTCAAGGTAGCTGAACGACGAGGGGAGCCACCGTGAGCCTCACGAGAAGACAGTTCATCCAGGCGGGTGCCATCGCCTGCGCATCCGTGACCGCCATCGCTGGGTTCACGTCCGCCGATCCGGCCTCCGCAAGCGAGGACGGTCGTGCCCTCGAACCCTTGACCGACGCTGCGCCTGCCGCCGAGGGAACGTATGGCGCGCTTGTCTCGTCCATGGCGGTCATGAGCGATACGCACGTGGACGATGACGAGCCAGACTACGATGGCAACCTTGAGAACGCCCTCGATGACATTGTGCAGCGCTGGGATGCCGTAGACTCAATCGTCCTCAACGGTGACTTGACCAACAACGGCTACCAGTACCAGTACGACATCTTCGAGCAGCGCGCAAAGGCTGCGGGCCTCTCGTTTCCCCAGTCGTTCACCTGCGTGATGGGCAACCACGAGCAGATGGGTGACGGCAGCTATACGCCAGAAGGCGTCGAGAGCCTCCACGCCAACTTCCTGGGGAGGACGAACAACAGCTCGGTCTACTACGACCGCTACGTGGGAGACTCGCATGTGATCGTGCTCGGGCCAGACGAGTACGTCTCGCCCGATGACGTCTCGTCAACTGACACCTTTCGGCTCAGCCCTACGCAACTGTCCTGGCTCTCGGGCCTTCTCGATGAGGACGAGGCTGCGGGCGCGCCGTCGCTTGTCTTTGTCCACGAGCCCCTGAAGTACACCGTCACGGACTCCTTTCCCGGCGGGTGGGGCTACGACAACTCCCTCGAGGATGACGATGACGTCCGCTCCGTGATCTTCTCGCACCCGGGGACCATCCTCTTCAGCGGTCACACCCATGCGTACCCCGACGTGGTCCAGCGTAGCCGTGGCACCAACCTCTTTGTGGGTACGGGATCTGTGGCCTACGCCTACGCCCAGGGCGAGACCTACCTCGCCGATGACGGTAGCTACGACTCATTCGGCTGGTTGGTTCGCCATCACGAGCAGGCCGTCGAGTTCTGCATGCGAGACTTCCTCAACCACGAGTGGGTCTCGGGCTCGCACTACGCGTATTCGCTCGAACAGGCCTAGCACACGTCGCCACGGCTGATGTGCCTGCGTCCTTCTCGCCGGTTTCCGACGAGAAGGTGCGCGAGAACATGCGGCCAAAGACGGCGGCAAGGAACTGGTTGAAGAGCGTCCCCGTCATCACAGGAAACATGGTCGCTGCGGGAAAATACGTCTGCGCAATGACGGCACCCGCCGAGATGTTTCGCAGAGCCGAGCAGAACGTGAGCGTCACGGATCGCTCGCGTCCCAGGCCCATGAGGCGCGCTGCCGCAAAGCCCCACAGGTAGCCCGAAGACGCCATGAGCGCGATAAACACCATGACGCCGGCCAGCTCGGGCGTGAGACTGAACATGAAGTCGTGAAGGCTCGTGGAGTTGGTCGTGATCACCAGGATTACGAAAATGCGGGCGAGAGGGGCCAGGGCAGGGGAGAGCCGTGTCTCGGTGCGACCGTCCGTTACCTGGTTGAGCGCCGTGGCCGCCAAGGCGGGCACGGCAATCATGACCAGCATGTCAATGAACATGCCGGCGGCGTCCACCTGAACCGTGGCCCCAACCAGAAGGCCAAGCGTTGCAGGGATGGTCACGGGCGAGATGAGCGTCGAGATGAGAAGCGTGCCCAGGGCAAGCGGCATGTCGCCTGCGTAGATGCCAATCCACATCGTCGAGGTGACGGCGATAGGCACGGAGTACTCAAGCACGATGCCCGCGACAATACTGGGGTCCGAGAAGAGAAGGCCTCCCAGTACCCGGCCCATGAGGGGCATAAGCACCTGGGAGATAGCTATGGCAGCCAGCATGGGGGCGGGCCGCCTAAAGGTGCGTGCGAGGTTGTGGAAATTGTTCCCCAGCGAACCCTGGAAGGTCACAAAGGCAAACATGGGCGTGATAAGGGGCTTAAGCGGGATAAACACGTTGGGTGTGCAGACGCCAAGCGCCAGGCAGAGTGGGACGAGAAACACCATGTTGTGGGCGATGGTGTCACCCAGGCGCTTCCATGCAGTCATGCGACGCGGCTCCCCTCTCCCTGCAAGGACGAAAGACAGCCTAGGCGCCACGTGTTTCTCCGTTGCGTCAGAGCCGTTGCGAGCTGCAACATGCGCAAGAACACCACGCCGGGAGTGGGGCTGGGCGGTCACGCCGATGCTAGTCCTTCTCGTTCGCGGAGTGCAGCAGCTTCTCAAGGCGCTCGCGATTAAGCCACACGTGAGCCAGCGCGCAGAGTAGAAAGAGCACCACCATGGCAATGCCCTGGCATGCAGATACCCCTGGCATGATTCTGGGCCCGAGACAGGACGCACCGTCTGCCCCAGCCAACGCATTGAGTGCTTCGGGCGCATGCCCTTGTCGGCCTTGCCGTTGCCCGCGTATACCCGCCCGCTTGGCGTATGAGGGCTGGCGGTGCGCGGATTCTCGGGAACCAAAAGAATAAGCTCCGAGTCCGCGGGGCTAGAGCAGGCTGTGGGGAAGGGGTTCCTATGAGTCAGAGACCAGTTAGGGTTGTCCAATACGGATGCGGCAAGATGGCCAAGTACATCATTCGCTACCTACACGAACACGGAGGTCAGCTGGTTGGTGCCATCGATACCAACTCAGATCGCGTGGGCATGGACGCCGGAGACTATGCCGGTCTGCCGGTGAAGCTCGGCGTCAAGATCTCGGACAATGCGGACGAGGTCCTTGACGAGTGTGCGCCCGACATCGCAATCGTCACGCTCTTCTCGCTGGTAGACGACATTGCGCCCATGGTCGAGAAGTGCGTGGGTCGCGGCATCTCCGTCGTGACCACCTGCGAGGAGGCCACGTTCCCGTGGACTACGTCGGCTGCGACCACCAACCGCCTGGACGCCATTGCCAAGGAGACCGGGGCGACCATCGTGGGTGCCGGCATGGAGGACGTGTTCTGGATTCGCATCGTCGGCTTGCTTGCAGGCGCCTGCAACAGCATCACCAAGATTGAGGGCTCTGTCTCGTATAACGTTGAGGAATACGGTCTTGCCCTCGCTGAGGCGCACGGCGTTGGCCTCACTGCCGACGAGTTCGAGAAGACCCTAGCCCACCCCGAGGAAATCGTCCCCTCCTATGTGTGGAACTCCAACGAGTGCCTGGCCCAGGAGCTGGGCCTCACGGTGAGCGAGGTCATCCAGGAGAACGTCCCCTACATCGCGGAGAGGGACACCTACTCCGAGACCATGGGCGCGACCATCCCCGCAGGCAAGGTCCTTGGCATGAACACGCGCGTCACTACGAGGACCTACCAGGGCATCGATATCGTGACCTCGCAGATTGGCAAGGTCTATGGTCCGGATGATGGTGACCTGTGCGACTGGAAGATCTCCGGCGAGCCTGATACCGCCTTCCACGTTGAGAAGCCCGCCACGGTCGAGCACACTTGCGCAACCATCGTGAACCGCATCCCTACGGTGCTTGCCGCAGCCCCTGGCTACCATACCGTCGACGAGCTCGAGCCGCTGCGCTTCCAGACCGAGCCCATGCGCTTGGACGAGTTCGACTTCTAGGCATATACAGCACGTTGCTCGCATGAAATGCCCCTCCGGCACCGGCTTGGTGCCGGAGGTCTCTTTGCACGCGCCTGTGGCTATCGCCCCTCTGGCGTCAACGCACTCCAAGAAGCACCCCTTCCACTGCGATTCCCAACTAGGTGGTCAATTTGCGTAGGCGAGCAATTCCGAGGAAGGGCGGTCAGCTTTGCCGCAATAATAGTTTGCTTCTAAAGGAAAAGGTGTGGCAATTCCCAGCCTGCGGGCACGGACTTATGGGCTACGGCCCTCACATCACGCAAGACAGGAGAAAATCGTACATGGCCACAAGAGCAGAGATTATGGAGAAGCTCGGCGAGGTCCAGCATATGCTGAACATTGCCCGTCACAACCGCAAGGAGCAGGAAGAGGCCACCGACGCCAACGTTGCGCGCGTGCTCGCGCTTCTGCGTCTCAAGAGCGAGATTTCCGTCGAGGAGATGTCGACCGTCCTCGGCATTGGCACCGAGTCCCTCGGGACTACGCTTGGTAACATGGCAAGCGATGACCTCGTCGTGGTAACTGAGGACGAGGATGGCAACGCTGGGTCCGTTGCCCTGGGCGAGAAGGGCCAGGAGGAGCAGCCCAAGCTGCGCGACCTCCAGAACGTCGCGCTTGATGGGTTCACGGATGACGAGGTGGACGAGCTCGCCTCGCTCCTTGACCGCATTGAGGCCGGCGTTGCAACCGAGATTGGTGAGGACTGGAAGGAGCGCGAGCAGGAGCGCCTTTCCAGGAAGCGCGACGATCGCGGCGACCGCAAGCCGTTTGATCGTGGGGGCGACCGCGGTGACCGTGGTGGCAAGGACCGCGGCGGCTACCGCGGCAACAATGACCGGGGCGGGTATCGCGGCAGCTCCGATCGCGGCGGCTACCGTGGCGACCGCGGTGGGTATCGCGGCGGCTACCGTGGCGGCAGCTCCGATCGCGGCGGCTACCGTGGCGACCGTGGTGGGTATCGCGGTAACGATCGCGGCGGCTACCGTGGCGACCGTGGTGGCTATCGCGGCGGCAACGACCACGGCGGCTACCGCGGCGGCAGCTCCGATCGTGGCGGCTACAATCGCAACTACCGCTCGAACGACTAAGCTCGCGCCGCGTGTGATCGTCTAGGCAAGGAGACGTCTATGGGGGGCAACGGGGGCAATCCCGTTGCCCCTTTTTCGATGGGTAAGCGTCCATGCACCGTAGGGAAGGGCCAGCAGGAGGTCCAACTCGCCGAGAAGCCACACGTGCCCTTGCCCGCCCCTGCAATCCGCGGGTTGATTGCCAAAGCTAGTGCATCTTTGGCGGGTAAGTGCAGCTGTCAGGGTAAGCGCAGACAGGCGTGGCGTCGGCAGTGCCCTGGGGCCCGCCTTTGGCGGGCTAAGTGCAGTTCCGGCGCCGGAGGGCGCGGAGTCGCGGCATGACCCATCGCGGCCGCACCGCGCCTTGCCAGACTCAGTGCAGCCTCCCGCCCCCGCGAATGTGTCCGTGCCAGTGCCCGCCGCCCGTCGTGGACTATCCCCTAGTTAGTCGTTGGCGTCGCCGCCCCCCTCGTCCCTCTCCCTCCTGAGCCGCTCGACGAGCTCCGGGCGCAGCTCGACCTCGCCTGGCGGGACGAGTTCGAGACCGGGCCTCGCCTGGCGGGACGAGTTCGAGACCGGGCCCCTCGATGGGTACGGCCGGCAACGCTACCATCGCAAGGGCCATCGGCGAGGCGTCGCCGATGGCCAGCCTCAGGCTCGAGTTCACGTTCGAGCAGATGCCGGCCGGGATCCACGCGTCGAGCCCCAGGCCGTCGATCGGGGTGCCCTTCGGGATGGCCTTCCTCAACTCGACGTGGGCCTTCTCGCAGCCTCCCTTCTGGTCGGGGCGCTGCGGGTCGGTGTAGAAGACGCGGCAGCGCCCGCCGCGCTCGATGCCGGCGATGTCGTCGAACTCGCCGCCGCGGTCGGTCAGGATGACGGGGAAGGCCCTCCTGAAGCCCGCCGGGCCGCCCAGGAGGCCCTCCAGCCAGTCCGGGGCCGCCACCACGCGCTCGGAGTCGTGCCTCTCGAGCAGGACGCATATCTGGGGCCTCAGCCGGGTGGAGTGGGGCGTGGGCAGCGCCTGCCGGTCGCCCTCCGCGCCCTCGACGCAGTCCGTCTCGACCGTGCGCGCGCGGTCGCCCTCGCCGAGCGCCAGCCAGTCGGCGTGGGTTCGGCCCTCGTAGAAGGCGGCCTCGTGCCTGCTCGCCCTCCTCCTGTTGCGCTTCTTGTGCCTCACCCTCTTGCGCAGGCCCATCTTCGCGACGTCTATGTCCTCGCCCTCGACGTGGCGGTAGAAGGGGCGCTCCGAGCAGGGGAGGTCGTCGCGGGAGGCGAAGAGGTGGTGCGCCGACTGGCCCTTCGCCAGCGCGGCCTTGGCCTCCCGGGCGAGGAACTCCATCTCGTGGCCCGTCACGTCGAGCCCCCTCCGCGATGTTAGCGCTAACTTGAAAGCTGCCAGTTAGGCCAATGGGAACCACCGGTTCGG